>NZ_VULP01000015.1:0-72242 GCF_009697165.1 Anaerobutyricum soehngenii
TCATTGATGATAGCTGTCCATTGTTCACAGCGTACTTTGTGTGTGATTTTATCCATAACATAACCTCCTGGGGTTATTATCTCATAGGAAAAGAGTTGTGTCATGGTACTCATGATTTACCGTGTACGATTAATTACTGCTCTATCCTTAACATCAAACTTATACCAACGTTCATCTTCCCCTGGTTTAACATCTGCACTGATACCATTTTTATCCATACTTTCTATACCATAGGTAATACCATCATAAAGACTGTACTGCATACCGGATAATAGAATTTTTAATGCTTTGGATTTTGCAGGAGCAAAAGACTGCTCTTTCGTTTTTATATATTGTGCTTTCGGTAAAACTTCTGCTTTAACAGTAATGCTCGTTTCAGCTCTACGATCATACACACCAAACTCGACTTTACAAGCTCTCTTTATAGTCTGTCCAGGATACATATAAATAAAATTCCGTACGCTCTTACCCCATTGATAACGATGATTACCTACCCATATTTCTCCTTTTTTGGAGGCAGTAGAAGGAGTGGTATCCTCAAAAGTTACTTTGATTGCTTTTCCTGTAGAATTCGTTACATTCAAATAATTTATCTCATCATCATCCTTTCGTGATAAAGAGACTATTTCTACATTACCGGTTCCGTCAATTTTAATATTATTTTCGCTAGCATTCACCCCGGCATCTGCCATAAACCAGAACCCAAACACCAAAGCACATAACAATAATCCCTTCATGAAATAGTTACATATTCGTCTCGTTCTCTCTTTTTTCATAATGATCCCTCCTGTTTATTCTCCAACGAAGTTGCGGGAGTGTCGTTTTTAAACCATTAAGTTTTCTAAGAAAATTATAACAAATATGCTCATTTTTCACACTGTCCTTAAGTACAGGTTTTCTTCACAAAGAAGGTGGATTTTTTTCCGGACTGCTTGGAATAATAAAGTTTTTATTGGTGACTGCGATTGCAAGTCGTGTTTTATTGGCATAGCCGGTTTTGGATAAAATATTGGATACATGAAACTTTACTGTTCTCTGGGATATATGCATTCGTTCAGCAATTTCACTATATTCCAGTCCTTCGCAGACGAAGCGCAGCACCTCGATTTCTTTGGCAGTAAGTTCTGAACTGTCCGCAAGCCCCAGCTTTACACTCGGTGTTTTATCCGGGAAAATGTGTTCTCCCGCCATCGTTTGTTCTATGACATCAATGAGGTTCTCCGGGCTGATATCTTTATACCAGAAGCTGTCAACTTTCGCTTCCTTTGCTCTTTTTAAATAGCCGACTTCAACCATGGAAGTGACGATAATTATTTTTATATCCGGGAATTCTGCTTTGATTTCTGCTGCCGCTTCTATACCATCTTTATTCCCGGCTGTACATACGTCCATCAAAATCAGGTCGATTTTCTCCCGTCTGCATACAGCAAGCGCAACATCTGCTCCATTTACACTGGCGGAAAGTGCGTATTTCCCACTATCTAAAAGTATTCTTTCCATATTTTCTCGAGGCATCCTCTGATCCTCTACGATCAATACCTTTTTCATTCTTTCTCCTTACTCTCCCTCTCCTTTTGAAATGTTATTGTCAATGCAAAATACGGCATGGATTGTATATGCATTTCCCCACTATAATCAAATATATGCCGGGAAAGGTTATATAGTCCTCCTTGGGGAACAACTTCTTTTTCCGGCGCCACCCCATTATTTGTAATACGAATACGATAAAAATCATTATTTTCCTGCATTGCGATAGAAAGTTCTGTCGCACCGGCGTGACAGACGCCATTCGTCAGACACTCTCTCATAGCAAGTATATATATATTGGCGTACTCTTCGTCCTTTGGCAGAGAACCAAGGCACTCTATCTTTACGCCAAGCGTTTTCGCATCCTGCAGAAATCTTTCAAATTCTCCTTCATCTAACGGGTACTGATTATCGTTCCAGATTGCATTTACCGCCTGGCGGAGTAATCTGACCGCATCGCTGTAATCTGCACTCTCCTGCATTAAGCTCTGCCGGATAGCCGTCAGTCCCGCTCCCATCTGATCATGCAGCTTTGTCTTCGCGGCAAGCACTTCTCTTTCCCTTGTCAAGATCAGTACATTGTCCGAAAGATAGCGGAGTTCTTTTGAGATTTTTTTTAACTTTTCCGTCTGCTTTGTCAAATTTATTTTTTCATGATATTGCTTTGTAATATCCATAAAAACAGCTTCTGTATACACATTTCCATCGCTATCTTTTACTTCATTTTCCTGGTAATCCCACGCCTTTCCATCAGGAAAAAGGTACATCTCTTTTTTATCTGTGAGTCTGGTCACACCATTTTGCGTACTCGTATGAAGAGCATCCCGCAATTCGCTGAGTTTCTGCAGATCTCTATGCGCAAGAACCCGGAAAAGCCGATACATCTGCGTATTGGCAAGCTTCACTGCACCATTGGAGTTAAAATAGCAAATGCCTATCGGAAGAAGGTTCATCGCTTCTTGTATAGAATTCTGTCCCACTTGCTCCTTTGTTATCCTTCTCAGCCGGATACCTTCCCAGATAAGTAAAAAATCAATGATGCTGACAATGCACCAGATTACCCAGATCGGAACAGGCAGCACTTCATAATAGTTTTCCCCCTTATCTATCTGCCCAAATGAATACGCCAGATGATTCAACAGGAAAAACAAGAATAGAAATGCAAAAATATTCCAATGCCATCTTCTTTTATCTATCCGCATATCATAAAACATAAGAAGCAAAAATAAGGTGACGATCAAGCTGAGCAGCACCGCTGTCATTAACAGCGTCTGCATTGCCTTATATGAAAGATAGAATGTCTGCATTACTTTTCACCTGCCTTTTTTACAGTAAATGTAAATTTCCATACACCGTCTTCACACTCGCCTTTCTCTGTCTTGTCAAAAAATGAGCTCAGATTCGCTTCACTTTCTACTTCCATACAAACAATCAGTTCTTCTCCACAAGGACGAATCTTCACCCACATAAACTGAATAGAATCCATGCTGGCTTCTACTATTGATTCAAAAAAACTATAAATACGAACCGCATCCCGCACATAAATGCGCTCACCCGCAGGAGCAGTCAGGGCACATTCTATCCCCATTATCTTTAAACTGCTAAAAGACTCTTCCAGACAAGCTCCAAGCTCCGCAACATCGGATATCTCTGCTCTTTCTCCAATAAAAATCAAATTTCCATATCTTTTTATGTATGTTCCGATCACACTGATCTTCGCAAGCAGCCTGCGGCTCTTTACCAGATCTTCCTCCACTTCGTATCGGCTAAGCAGCTCATTTAACAGCCCGATCTGTCCGGCAGTCTGCGTCTGTAACTTATCATATAAACGATTCTTTTCCCGTAGCATATTAATCTTTGCCTTTGTCTGATAATTCTCCTGTTCCAGACAATTACTCTCCTCTATTGTTTTCCTGTTCTCTTCCATTCTTTCAAGCAGCATAATAATATATTCAATATCTTCCTGCCATAAAATATGTCCGCCCTGAATCGGTCTGTTTTGGATCAGCGTCTTCTTATCAACAACAACGCCTCCCTTCTCCGCTTCCCTCATCACCGCTTCCGAAAGCTCCATTGCATTAGCAGAAGTATACCGGACACGATAATTTCGATCCGTAATCTGCGCTCCCATCGTACATACTTCAAATAGTTCTTCATACCCTGTATTCGTCTGAATCAACCCACAGTAAATACAACTCTCAAATATACATACAAACATCAGGCATAACGCCGCTGTAATATCTCCACCAATAACCTGCATCCACTCTGCACCGCTTGCATAAATAATCGCATAAAGAATAGAAATACCGATTCCGATCACCGGCAAATATTTCTTTCTCTGAGACAGCCGGCACTTATAAACCATTAAAGCAAACGCAGCCACCGCGCAGACAACTTCCCACAACAGCACAATATAATATCCCCACGCATAGCGGTAGCCTTTATCCGTCCATACCTCTCCTGCCGCAAAAGAAAACACACACTGATGAAAATCATTTGACAATACCAATAAAAAACAGAGCGTTGTAGGAACATATAAAAACTTTAACCACTTCGGCAAAATGTACTCTTCCGGCTGCCCAAGCAGAACTGCTGTCTGTACCGCCGCCTGCGGAATAAACAGCATCGGCAGGTAATAGCTGTACCATAAATAACGCTCTACATTTACATCCATCGCAAAAAAATACTTTATACTGCGTACAACAAACCAGAAAATCATTAACCCCGATATAAAAATCAGTGTATTTTTCGCCGCTTTTTGAACGACCCGCTTATGAATACTGATTCCCCACCCAATATATAATCCAATATATATCAAGGTTCGTAAAATCCCCCAAAAAAGATATCTAGGGCTTACCTTCCCTACAATACGGCATAGCAGCGCAGCGATAACCAGCCCCGCAAAAATAACTTGATTCCAATTCCTTTGTTTTTTCTGTTGTATTTGTTCCTGTGGTTGTTGTTTTCGTTGTGTTTGTTTCCGTTGTTTTTGTTGTTTCTGTCGTACTTTTTGCATCACAGCGCTCATGTCACTTCCTTTACTGAATCGTATCGTCCATCTCTTAAGATTCATTGTACTATATTTATATTTTTCTGCACAGCAAAAAAGAGAGCACCTCGACTACTATTCTAGATGCTCTCTCTAGTAATTTGAATTTTCAATTATGTCCAACGGACTATACCTCCTGTTTCCCTTTTAACTTTAAGCTAACCATCCACAGTTTGTATTGTAATCAGTCATTCCTTCTATCTTCTACAAAAGGATTATGATTCTTAATACACTTACTTCTGATTCCTTAAAATCTCCGGTCATATGATTCATCTCAACTTTGGGCGATTATTCCTTTGAATTCTAAGCTGATTCCTAGATTCTTCAATTCTTCTTCCTACTACTACCTAAAGTGCTATCTATCTGATATTATCACTCACAATCTTCGAATCTTTAAATCTGCAATCTCACTTAAATTCTAAAACTTATGTTTTTGTTGGTCCGTACCTCCTGGTTAGTATCGTTTCTTAAATCTTAACTTAACTGTTTGGTGGTCTGTACCTCCTGCTATAGTATCGTTTCGAGTCTTAGCTTAAGTTTTTGTTGGTCCGTACCTCCTGGTTTAGTATCGTTTCTTAAATCTTAACTTAACTGTTTGGTGGTCTGTACCTCCTGCTATAGTATCGTTTCGAGTCTTAGCTTAAGTTTTTGTTGGTCCGTACCTCCTGGTTAGTATCGTTTCTTGAATCTTAACTTAACTTTCTGGTGGTCTGTACCTCCTGTTATAATATCGTTTCCTAAATAAAAATTATGTTTTTGGTGGTCTGTACCTCCTTCTGACTTATTTAAATTCTGAAATTAATTTTAATCTGTTTGCACTCTCACCTCTTTTTCATGATAAAAGCAAAACCTCTAATTTCAAAATCTATATGATGGACTGTGCCGTCCGTTCTTTGTTTATGTCTGTATTATAATGCAGAGTTCTTATTTTGTCAACACTATTTTTGTATTTTTTATTGATTTTCTAATTTTATTCTTTGAATCCGATTCTTTTTAGTTTTTATTATGTTTTATTTATAATTTTCAGAATATTTACTCTTTTCACAAACCCAAAGTACAAGATCAAACACCTTTCAAAACCAGCTTATTCCCCACATCACAGATAACTGTTCCTTTTTCGTCAGGTTTTCTCCATTTTTTTCTCACAGACTGTTCACAAATTTCCGGTATCATAAAACCATCAAAAACAACAACTTATTTTTGATAGATTTTTTTCATACTTTCCTCTCTTTTAAAAAACCAGCCTTCATTGGCTGGCTTTTTTATTTTACGAATCAATCAAGATATTGAAGGCAAACGGTATTCTGAACTTTTAACCCTAGTATCACATCAATTAATAAACAAACAGACAAAAGAATTTCCTATTATACTCATTGTAATGTGAGAGCAAGAGAAGGATGCTTTCTGGCATTCTTCTCGCTGTGATATCTTTACAATGAGTATAATAGGAAATTCTTTTGTCGTATGTTTCTGTCATATGTTTCTCAATCATTCTTTTATATGGAACTTTTTTTGTATCTCCTTTCTTCCCCACAATTCCACTTCATTCCGGTGGGCAAGATTTCTGGCACTTTTCGTAAAATTACTATTTGTAACCACCATGGCATTATCTGCCTTATAGTACGCAATAGAACCGACAACTTCCTGTACGGCAGCAATCCCAACATTCCTTTCATAACGCTTTGCCTGAACAACCGTCTTTTTTCCCCATTTACGAAGAACAAGATCTGCCCCGTAATCATGACTGTAACTTGTGAGTTTCACACGATATCCAAGATGCCGGAACTGAATAGTTAAATACCGCTCAAATGCCCGTCCACTCAGCTTATCTATTCTTTTCATTGTCATATGAAGATAATACAAGGTACATAAACGTCTAATAAACTGATAAATACAAATAGCACAGAGTAAAGCACAGCCGACTGCCGCCTCTCCCTCTCTCCTTGTATAAAATGTATATCCTTGCAGAAACGTATATAGAACACCCGCTAACCATAGCCACTTTTTAATATCGAAATATCGCATCTTATCTTTTGCCTTTCTAATGCCTTTAAAATGATATCTCAAAGTATACACTATTTTACTATTTTATTCATTAGAGAAAACAAACGAAAATAAAAAGAATAGACTATAACAAATGTAAAGATATCACTGCGTAGAAAATGCCTGTTCGGCATTTTTACTTGCTCTTACATTACATTTGTTATAGTCTATTCTTTTTATTTTCTGCGTTTTGACCCCAGAAGGAATGAATGTAATAGTCTTTGGGCGCGATTAAGGGGGAGGCGGCAGAAGGCTACTGCTACTCAGAAAGTATTCCTGCCCGCCATTTTTACTTGCTCTCACATTACATTTGCAATGGTCTATTTTTTTTATTTTCTGTTTGTTGGCTCCAGAAGGAATGAATTCAATAGTCTTTGGGCGCGATTAAGGGGGAGGCGGCAGAAGGCTACTGCTACTCAGAAAATATTCCTGCCCGCCATTTTTACTTGCTCTCACATTACATTTACAATGGTCTGTTCTTTTTATTTTCTGTTTATTGGCTCCACGTGAATGAATTCAATAGTCTTTGGGAGCGATTAAGGATGAGGCGACAGATGTCTACTGCTTTTATATTCATTCCTTCCGGAGCCAAAACACAGAAAAAAGAAATAATGCCATATCCCAGATGCGGCTTCGGAGCGGATTTAAGATGCGGATAAGCATCTTAAATCCAGCGACTACAGAGCAGATGGGATATGGCATTATTTCTTTTTTCGTCTGTTTCGTCTGTTTTTCTCTCAACGAATCTAATGAGCTACATCATTATCAAGGGCTGCGATTCCTGTTTCATTTGTTCGGATTCTTACTACATTTTCTACATCATAAAGGAAGATCTTACCATCGCCGTACTCGCCGGTGTAAAGTGCTTTCTTTGCGGCTTCTACAACTAATTCCGGTGGTACTGTAGATACGACAATATCTACCTGAAGCTGTGGTAGAAGGTTCATATCAATCTTAACACCACGATACTGTCCAGTTTTTCCTTTCTGTGTTCCACAACCCATTACATGGGATACTGTCATACCTGTTACACCAATCTGGCTCATGGCATCTTTTAAAATGGCAAAACGGTCTTCTTTACACATAATTGTAAGTTTTGTATAACGTCCGCCAGCTTCTTTTGCACCGCCGATGATTGGAGCGAGTTTCTTGTCTCTTAAGTCGGTTACATCGATTGTTTCTGTTGTTACACCGCCCATTGTTGTTGCGGAAATTGGAAGGAAGTCGGCGTATGCTGATGCAAGATCATGTTCTGCGATATCAAGGCCCATGATTTCTTCTTCTGCACTGACACGAAGTCCTATTGTATGCTTAAGAATCGTAAATACAATTGTCATTGCAACTGCTGTGTATGCTGCGATACATACAACACCAAGTACCTGTACTCCAAGCTGGTGGAATCCGCCGCCATAGAATACACCATTGTTATAATCGAAAAGTCCGACTGCTACTGTACCCCAAAGACCATTACATCCATGAACGGCTACGGCACCTACCGGGTCATCAATTTTTAATTTCTGGTCAATAAATTCTACAACTATTACTACAAGAATACCATCAACAAGTCCGATAATTGTTGCACCAACGGCATCTACATTCGCACAGCCGGCTGTGATACCTACAAGACCTGCTAAAGAAGCATTCAGACACATGGAAACATCAGGTGCTCCATTTCTAATCCATGTAAACAGCATACAGGCAAAAGTTGCTACTGCCGGTGCGATAGTTGTTGTTCCAAGAATCTGTGCTAACTGTGCAGGATCTGATGCTGCTGCACCGTTGAATCCATACCATGCAAACCATAAGATAAAGCATCCAAGTGCGCCAAGTGTAAGGGAATGTCCCGGAAATGCATTTACAACAACTTTTCCATCTTTTCCTTTTGTATATTTACCAATACGAGGTCCAAGCATTGCGGCACCGATAACAGAAGCAATACCACCGACCATATGAATTACAGAAGAACCTGCAAAATCAACATAGCCTAATTTTGCGAGCCATCCTGCACTGTTCCATACCCATCCAGCTTCAATCGGGTATACGATTGCACTGATAACTGCGGAATAAATACAATATGTAGAGAACTTTGTTCTTTCTGCCATTGCTCCGGAAACGATTGTTGCTGCCGTTGCACAAAATACTAACTGGAAGAAGAAATTAGACCAGTCAAAGTTTGCAAAGTCTGTGAACATCTGATATTCCGGTCTTCCGATCAGTCCAAAGAAATAATTTTCACTGTTCATAATACCGTAACCAAGAACGAAGAATACGACCGTTCCAATACAGAAGTCCATCAGATTCTTCATAATGATATTTCCGGCATTTTTCGCTCTGGTGAATCCTGTTTCCACCATCGCAAAACCACACTGCATAAAAAATACTAATACTGCACCTAAAAGGTACCAAACACTCATATCCATACTTTTCACTCCTAACTTTTTTTGCAGGTCTTTCCTGCTTTTTCAAGAAAATGCTTTCTCACTCGCGAAGTGTTTTTATTTTATAAATTTCTATAAAATAAAAAATGGACGCCAAAACGATTATGTTTCAGCGCCCTTGCTTTTCATGCATTTATTTTTGCACTTTTTAACCAGTAAGTCAATGTCAGTTTTAACTTAATTTTTTTAGCTGTCCGGGTGAAATTTTATTATATTGTGACAGTCAGATTGTACGGAAAAAAATAATGCTTAATTATCTTAAATTCTCTATCTTTTTTACTTAATTTTCTTAGTAGAATTTATTTTCTGCTTGTTGGCTCCAGAAGAAATATGTTCAATAGTCTTTGGGAGGGAGATGGGGAAGGGGACAGAAGGTCGTAGCTTATTCTGATACTGTCTTCGCGATGCTGTCAATGATAATAAGTTAAAGAAAGCTCCTAATCTTCTGGACGGTATACCTTTCGAGCAAGCAGGAGGCTTCTGATTTCTCCCCTTCTCTCTCCAAAGACTATTACATTCCTTCCTTCTGGAGCCAAAACACAGAAAAAAGAAACCATACCATATCCCAGATGCGGCTTCGGAGCAGGTTTAAGATGCGGATGAGCATCTTAAGCACAGCGACTACAGAGCAGATGGGATATGGTATGGTTTCTTTTTTCGTCTGTTTTTTCCAAACAAATGAAATAGTTAATTATTCTTTCTCCATCCCGCAGGATATTTATTTTTCAGATTATTGTTTACGAGTTTTCCAAATCCTAATGGATGTCCTGCCACCATGACTAGCTGCCAGCCTTTTCGTTTCTTTTCGCCGGCGATCAAGTCGCTTACATCGAGGGTTTCTCCGCGAAGATAACGTGACAGGCGTTCATCGTCTGCCGGGAAGTCAAGTACCTGATCAAAGTCCTGTGCGTGGAGTGCCAGGGCAAATGGCTGAGATGGTTCAAATCTTTTCTTTTTAAATTCGCCCATGAAGAGTCCATTTCTAAGGAAATGTAATCCTCGTCCATCGTATTTTGGTGCTGGAAGATAGTACAGATTATCTCCTCGCACATCGATTCGCTTCTCATCATATGCGATATTTACATGGGAGAAAAAGTCTTCTGCGGCTGCTTTTTGTTCTTTATTTAAGCCTTTGCACTTTTCCCACCAGATAGAACTTTGCGAGACTGTCTGTTGTACTTGCTGCTGTGTACCGTTCTTTTTATGAAGAAGTGCCATAAAATGCCCCTCTCCGGACATCTTATGTGGCCAGATTCTGCGGCAAAGCTTACAGCTTTCATCGAAAACTTCTCCTCTGTAGGAGGTCAGTCCTTCTGCAAAGCCTTCATAATCTTCCATCGGAATAACTTCCATATCCGGGCGTTCCTTTAAAAGATGTGTGATCGTCTTTTCATTTTCCAATGGTGAAAATGTACAGGTAGAATAAAACATCATGCCGCCTGGAAGCAGCATATCTGCCGCCTGTACAATGATTTCCCGCTGCAGTTTTGAAAAATATTCCGGTCCTTTTTCCTGCCAGGAATCCACAACCGCCGGATTCTTTCGAAACATTCCTTCACCAGAACAAGGCGCATCCACCATAATCTTGTGAAAAAATTCCGGGAATCTCTCCGCAAGCACATGCGGTGGCTCATTCGTCACAAAGCTATTAGAAATACCAAATAGCTCAAGATTACGAAGTAGTGCTCTCGCTCTTGCTGTATTAATATCATTTGCCACCAGAAGGCCTTCTCCCTGTAAGGCTGCTCCAAGTTCCGTTGCCTTCCCTCCCGGTGCCGCACACAGATCAAGAACCCGCTCGCCCGGCTGCACCTTAAGTCTTGATGCCGGAGTCATCGCACTCGGTTCCTGTAAATAATAAAGTCCGGCACTGTAAAATGGGTGCTTTGCCGGTACATCTTCTGCCTCATAAAAATATCCATTTGAAATCCACGGAACCTTTTTCAAATGAAAAGGAGCAATTCTTTCGAATTCCTCCAAGTTCATCTTTAAAGTATTCACCCGCAGACCATACTGTCTCTGTCCGTCAAATCCGGCAAGAAACGCTTCATAATCTTCTTCTAAAATCTCCTTCATAGAATCAAGAAAAGACTGTGGTAAATCTGCCATGTAAAAATCTCCTTATTACTTAATTATATGATTATATGCAATTATTTTGAGAACACCAAAACATTCTCGAAATAATTCTGTGTATTAATGAAAAGCCTGTCCTGCCTGCTGCGCACTGTCCGCACGCTGTTCTACCAGTGGACTCTTCTGAATCACATTACTGTTCTTCTGCTTCAATAATTCCTTAATAATCTCTTTTCTCGTAATGATCCCGATAAATACGTTACGCCCGTCCACAACCGGAACAAAGTTCTGATTAAGAATGTGCTTATCTAACTGTGCGATATCTGCATCAATACTTACTGCTTTATAATCCCAGCGAAGACGCATAGACTCCACATGAGACTTTCTCATCACTTCCATATCCATGTGATACTCTTCGATCAGATTCCAGAGAAAATCTCCTTCCGAAATCGTTCCGACATAATGTCCTTCTTTATCAATAACCGGAACCGCCTGATACCCATGCTTATGAATGAGGCGTAATGCCTGTGCTACGGTATCTTCCTGATGTATGTATGTTACTTCACTTTTAGGAATCAGATAAAATGATATATTCATATATAAATCGCTCCTTCTCGCTTTCGTTTCAATTTACATGAATCTCCTCCAATATATATACATCATAACATACCAAAAGAGATTTAGATAGCCTTTTGCAAAAGCTTCATAAAATCTTCATAAAAATGTAACTTGTGATTTGATGGGTTGAATAGACGAAAAAAGAATAAAGCCGATATCCCATCTGCTCTGTAGTCGCTGTATTTAAGATGCTCATCCGCATCTTAAACACGCTCCGAAGCCGCATCTGGGATATCGGCTTTATTCTTTTTTCTGTGTAATCCAATCCCTGAAAGGACTTGTGTTGTCTCCAAAAAATGTGAGAATGCAATCTATACGTTATAAATCACTCGAATATGAGTTTTAATTCGCCCAAAAACAGAAAAGCAGAAATTTACTATAAAAGAAAATGTGATGTCGGAGCAAGTAAAAATGCCGGTCAGGCATTTTCTACAAAGCGACTATCTTCACATTTTCTTTTATAGTAAATTTCTGCTTTTCGTCTGTTTTCGTCTATTTTTCTAGCTTATGAATATTTTTTATAATTTCCCGTACTTTTGCAAGTAATTCTTTTTTGAGTGTTCCTTCGGATTCAAATACGAATACCGGGTTAGCTTCTGGTTTTATTTTCATTTTATTGCGATACTGCTTGAGGAAGTCATCGATTTCTTCTACGCGGACTTTGGCGCGTGGGTTCATGGTGAAGAGAATCTTGCTTCCTTTTTGTTCGATGGAAAGGAGCCATGCCTGATGTGCTTCTTCTCGAAGGAGTGCTACGTCCATAAGGCTGAGGAGTGGTTTTGGCGGGTCTCCGTAGCGATCGGTCAGTTCTTCGATCATATCCTCATATTCTTCTTCTGTTTCAATGGCTGCGATTCGTTTATACCAGGAAAGTTTTTCTGCTTCGCTTTTGATGTAAGTTTCCGGTATATAGGCGTTGATGGACAGATCAATGGATGTGGTAAAGGTATCGACTTCTTGTTGTTCGCCTTTCATTGTTAAGACGGCTTCGTTTAACATTTTGCAGTAGAGGTCGTATCCTACAGATTCCATATGACCGGATTGTTCTGCGCCAAGAAGGTTTCCGGCGCCGCGGATTTCAAGGTCGCGCATGGCAATTTTGAAGCCGCTTCCTAAGTCGGTGAATTCACGAATGGCTTTTAAGCGTTTTTCTGCTTCTTCTTTTAAAACGGAGTTCCTTCGATACATTAGGAAGGCGTAGGCGGTTCGGTTGGAACGACCGACACGACCTCTTAACTGGTAAAGCTGCGAGAGGCCGAATAACTGGGCATCCTGAATGATCATTGTGTTGACGTTTGGGATATCTAGTCCAGTTTCAATAATTGTTGTCGATACTAGTACATCGATTTCTTTGTTGATAAAGCCGGTCATAATACTTTCTAACTGACGTTCTCCCATCTGTCCATGTGCGTATTCTACGGTTGCATCGGGAAGCAGTTTTTGTAGCTGCGCTGCGACTTCATCTATGTTGTTGACTCGATTGTATACATAGTATACCTGTCCGCCTCTGCCAAGCTCTCTCTCGATTGCCTCTCGAACAAGTTCTTCATTATATTCCATGACATAGGTCTGAATGGCCCGGCGGTCTACCGGGGGAACTTCGAGGACACTCATGTCGCGGATTCCGGCAAGGCTCATATGCAGGGTTCTTGGAATCGGGGTTGCAGATAATGCCAGTACATCTACATCTTTTTTTAATTGTTTGATTTTTTCTTTTTGTTTTACACCAAAACGCTGTTCTTCATCAATGATGAGAAGACCAAGATTTTTATATTTGATGCTTTTTGAGAGAACTTTATGTGTACCGATCACAATATCAATGCTTCCATTTTTCAGACCGCCTAAAATACGTTTCTGTTCTTTTGGCGTACAGAAGCGGGAAAGCATGGCGATCTCGATTGGGTAATGTTCCATTCTTTCCTTAAATGAATTATAATGCTGCTGTGCTAAAATAGTTGTCGGGACAAGATAAACGACTTGTTTGCTGTCCATGACTGCTTTGAATGCCGCACGTATGGCAACTTCGGTCTTGCCGTAACCAACATCTCCGCATATCAGCCGATCCATTATGCGGTGGCTCTCCATGTCCCGCTTTGTATCTTCGATCGCATTTAACTGATCTTCTGTTTCCTCATATGGAAATAATTCTTCAAATTCTTTTTGCCAGATGGTATCTTTTCCATAGGAATATCCTTCTTTTGCCTGCCTTTCTGCGTAGAGCTTCACTAAATCCTGAGCAGCAATCTGTACCTGTGAGCGTACTCTGCTCTTTGTTTTTTCCCATTCGGTACCGCCTAACTTATTGAGTTTTGGCTTTCTCGCACTCAGACTGGAGTACTTCTGGATCAGTTCAAGCTGGGAAGCGGGGATAAAAAGGTTGCTGGCATCTTTGTATTCAATATTGATGTAATCCTTTGTAATTCCGTCGGCCTCTATTTTTTCCATTCCGCGGTAAATACCAAGTCCATATCTTTCATGAACAACGTAATCTCCTACGGAAATTTCAGAAAGAGAATTGATTTTCTGCCCGCTGTACTGGCTTTTTTTCTTTTTCTTTTTTACTTTTCTTTCTTTAAAAATGTCTTTCTCTGATAAAACAACAAACCGGATTGCCGGATATTCAAATCCGTTTTCAAGGCGGCCGCTTGCAACCATAATCTCACCCGGCTCGATCATCCGGTTAAAATCTGCAGCAAAATACGCAAGGAGTCCGTAATCTTTGATGTTTTCTGCAAGACGTTTTGCTCTTGTTGTTGAGGAGGAAAGCAGAAGGATACGATAATTTTCCTTTTTCCAGTGTTCTAAATCTTTTATTAACTGGTCAAAGCTATTGTTATATGAAAAAATAGATTTTACTTCGATATCGCAGATTGTTTTTGGTTTATAAAAGGCATAATCCTGAATGACGGAACTTAGTAAAATAAGTGGCTTCGCCATCACTTTTGATAAAATCTCTTCATAGCCAAACAGCAGATCTGCCTGTCCCGGCAGAACATATCCACCTTCTAAACGGCTTTGCATACAGAGGAAAAATTCTTCTTCATATGTCTTTCCTTTTTCTAGAATACGATGCGGTTCGTCCAGAAAAAATAATGTATTTTCCGGTAAATATTCAAGCAGGGATACTGTTTTCTCATAAAAATAAGATAGCAGGGCTTCGCTTCCTTCTGCTGTTCCAAAAGAAAGAAGTTCTTCTTCTGTTCGTATCGTCATCTTGCGGAGACGTTCTTTTTCTGTAAGGCGCTTCTGCTTTTTTAATACTTCTTCCTGTTTCTTGTATTCTTCCTTCATACGACGGACTGCATCGCCAATCTTATGCCTTGAAAGAATCATTTCTGTTGCTGGATATATTTGAACTTTTTCTAGCTTTTCTACACTTCTCTGCGTTTCTGTATCAAAAGAACGGAGCGAATCCACTTCATCTCCCCACAGTTCTATTCGAACCGGCAGATCTTCTGTAAGTGGGAAAATGTCGATAATCCCACCCCGAATACCGAACTGTCCGGGTGATTCCACCAGACCACTGTTCTCATAACCAAGCTCCGAAAGTTTTAATTTAAGTGCATCTGTATCAATGATCGATTCAAAATCAATCGTAAGACAGTGTTCCTTAAAGTCCTCAAGGGGAATCATTTTCTCCATAAGCACATCTAGACAGGCAACGATCGTCAGCGGCTCTCCCGCCATAAGCTTCTTTAAGATATCCATTCGCTGCCTCTCGATATGATTACTGTGTACATCCGCGCTATAAAACAGTACATCTCTTGAAGGATATAGAACGGTATTAGAATCAAAAAAACGTAAATCCTGATAGAGTTCTTTCGCCTTATCTTCTTTATAAGTCAGTACAAGCCGACATGGGAAGTCCTCTCCAAGGTTTGGAATAAAATGTGCTTTCTGAGAATCAACACAACCATTCAGGACAATGGGATAAGCCTTCTTTTCCATTGCAGTTTTCATATCAATATAAGTATCAAATTTTAAAAGAGGGTTAGATAAAGTTTTCATGATACCTCCTTTCATTTTGGTTGTTGCACTTTTCTGTTGCATTCTAGAGCGTGGTCTTCTAAAAATCAAGTATAGAAAAATATTTTCTCTCTATTCCAAAGTTTTTCTCTTCTTCTTTCCTACACTATATTTGTTCATTGCTTCTGCGAATTCATCCTGTGCAAAAAGTTCTGCTGCTTTTTCTGCCTTGTCTAAAGACTCTGCGAGTAATTCTTTTTCATCGTCTTTAAAATGTCCCAGTACATAGTCTGCAAGATCCTGTCCCGGATGTTTTTCCCCGCCAATACCGACACGAATTCGTGGAAAAGTGTCTCCACCTAAATGTTTGATAATACTCTTCATTCCGTTATGCCCACCGGCACTTCCCTTCGTGCGCAGGCGGAGCATGCCGGGTTCTAAACTGATATCGTCATAAATTACAAGGATATCGCTTAAATCCAGCTTATAAAAATCCATGATCGGACGAAGACTCTCCCCGCTTAAATTCATATACGTTAACGGTTTTACAAGAAGTACTTTACTGCCGCCAATGAAGCCACTCCCTACCATTGCTTTGAACTTATGCTGATTCATATTGATTCTGTTTGCCTCTGCGATACGGTCGATCGCCATATATCCTACATTGTGTCTTGTTCCTTTATACTGATCTGTTGGATTCCCTAATCCTACAATTACTTTCATTCTATGTTCCTTTCCTGATTTTATTTCTTCTGTGTTTGTTTTTTCTCGATTTTGTAGTGTCTGTTCCTTTTGTTTCTCTTCTTGTTTTTCTTCTTGCTTCTGTCTTTGTCTCTCTAACTGTTCCTGCATTTTTACTTTTTGCTGCTGCTTTTTTCTTTGCTTTTTACGCTCCGATTCCCAGGAACTTACGGCTGCCTCGGCATCCTGTGTTGCCCACTTTTCCGGAAGCTTTCCGTTTTGCCCCTTACCAGAAGCGTTATCGAATATATTCTGACTGATGCTATCAGGATTCTTCTTTCTGCGATGCTTCGGACGATACTGGTTCCGGTTCTGACACAGAATTCGGCAGCTTTTTGCCATTGCCAAAATAATAGTCTACCACTCTCTCCGCAGATTTGTCATCAAAATAATCATTATGCAAATGCGCAAAGCTTTCTACTTTTTTCAAATCCCACTGCTCATTTTTCATGCAGTCAATCAAATCCTGCATATTTTCTACGATCGGACCGGGTGCTGTCTTTTCATAATCAAAATAAAAACCTCGGTCTTTACTTAAATACCAGTCTTTGTCAAATGCATAAAGGATGATCGGACGGTTTAAAAGAGAATATTCTACTGCAATCGAAGAATAGTCCGCAATTAAAATGTCCGTCATGCAAAGCAGCTTACGGACATTCGGATAATCGGTCATATTTGCTACCGTTTCAGGTACTTTGGCAGACTGAATCTGTGGATGAAGACGTACCATTAAGAAATAGTCTTCCCCAAGTTCTTTCTGAAATGCATCAAAATCAAACGCTTCTAAAAGCTTTTTATCATGTTCTTCCTCCCCACGAAAAGTCGGTGCATAAAGAACAAGCTTCTTTCCTTTCATTTCCGGATATTGTTCACTAAGTTCTTCCTTCCACGCAGCAATATCATGCTTTCTGAAAAAATAGTCCACCTGTGGGCATCCGATACAGATTACCTTTTCTTTCGGTGCTATAAAAGCCTCTGCATAATTATCTCTGATATTTTTAGAACTTGCCAGTATATGATCTGTATTTTGGGTTGCTGCTTCTAACTCTTTTAACACTGCCGGATCCGTTTCAGAAGAACCGCCAAACTTCTTAAAAGATCCCATCCCATGCCAAAGCTGAACTACCTTTGTCTCATCCGACAGCTTCATATATCCAAGCGGCAAAAAATTGTCATTCAAAAAAATATGGGATGAAGTCGCCATTCGAAAAGCCTTTATAGTAAAAAGCTTTAGCAAGCCTCCCAGATTACGTGGACTCACTTCATAATCTGCATGCGTGATAATATTAAAATGAAAAGGTAACCCTCTTTTTTCACATTCATTTTTTATCTCAAACAGGCTTCCTGTTCCACCGGTGTTTAACTTCTCCACGAGGGTGATCTGATTCTTCTTTACCTTCCATTTGCGAAAGAAATTAAAAAAGCCTGCAAATATTTTATTTGTATTCAATGTATCTAATCCTCCATACATGTAATCACAACATATGTTTTTTAGTATATCATAGATTATGCATTTTCTAAAAAGAAAATTTTTCGAATAGCAAAACGACTCTTGCAATTTTCAAAAATCTTCATAAAAATATAGCAGGAATTCCATATATTATACAGAAATTCCTGCTATAAGGTTAAGAGCCGTTTTGCGTCAGCCCCTTTATCTTCTAAGTTTTGCTACAGTTATATTTATAATGCTACCTCTGCTTCTCCTACTGTTTCCTCTTCCCCCGAGGCCATGATTGCTTCGTATTCCTGAAGAATACTTTTCTGGATGATGTCACGAGTATCAGAATTAATCGGATGTGCGATATCACGATACTCCCCATCAGATGCTTTGCGGCTTGGCATTGCGATAAATAAGCCCTTTTCTCCTTCAATCACTTTGATATCGTGTACAACAAACGCGTTATCAAATGTTACGGATACAACCGCTTTCATCTTTCCTTCTTTTGCTATCTTTCTGATTCTTATATCGGTAATCTGCATGACCTGTCCTCCCAATAATGTTATTACTACTTACAGAATGTACCGCACATTCTTCTCAATTACAATCTTAATCTCATCATCGGTTCCGACATAGTTCGTTCCTGGACGGAGAGTATCTCTACTCTCTACAATACAGTTTTCAATATAGGAGTCATCTCCGATATATACATCATTCAAAATGATGGAGTTCTTGATTGTACAATTATTTCCAATGTATACGTCTTTAAAGATGATAGAATTCTCAACTTTACCGTTAACAATACAACCGGAAGAAATAATACTGTTCTTCACTTCTGCTCCTGCATTATACTTTGCTGGTGGCAGATCGTCTACTTTAGAGTATACATCCGGATACTGTTTGAAGAAGTAATCTCTTACGTCCTTCTTCAGGAAATCCATATTTGTCTTATAATAAGAATCTACTGTTGCAATATTTCTCCAATATGTATCAAGCTTATAACCGTAAATCTTACGGACATTTCTATAACGAACAAGTACATCCTGTACAAAATCGTGTCTGTCTTCTCTTGCACAACGCTCAAGAATCTCGATCAGATGACGTCTTCTGATCACATAAACACCGATAGAAACATTATTAGAAGAAGCAACAAGTGGTTTCTCTTCAAACTCTGTGATTCTTTCGTTCTCATCTAACTTAAGAACACCAAAACGTGTCAGATCATCATCTGTATCTTTCAGTGTTGTGTAAACGACAGTAATATCTGCGTTCTTAGCGATATGAGCTTCAAGAACCTTACCGTAATCCATCTTGTATACGCCATCACCTGTTGCAATAATTACATAAGGCTCATGGCTCCTCTTAAGGAAATCAATATTCTGGTAAAGAGCATCTGCTGTACCCTGATACCAGGAGTTGTTATTCTTTGTAACAGTAGGAGTGAAAACATAAAGTCCCCCCTGCTTTCTTCCGAAATCCCACCACTTACTTGAGCTTAAATGTTCATTTAAAGAGCGGGCATTAAACTGTGGTAATACCGCTACTTTAGATACACGTGAATTGCTCATATTACTTAATGTAAAATCAATCGCACGATAACTTCCTGCTACAGGAAGGGCTGCGATCGCACGCTTATCGGATAATCTTCCGATTCTGTTATTATTACCGCCTGCTAAAATAATACCTATAGACTTCATTTATGTCACCTGCCCTCTACTATCTGATAATGGATTCGCCGCTTGCCAGAATGCCTTCCGGATAATCCTCTGCTGTTGTCTTTCCTACGATTGCGACATTCTTACCAATCTTAACGTTGGCTGGGATAACAGAACCTTCACCTATAGTAACTAATCCGCCACTGTAAACATTCGGTTTATACTTGTTCTCTGCTTCTTCAAATACACCAAGTTCTGTGTTCTCTCCAACTTCTACACGCTCTGCGATGATAGACTTCTCTACCTTAGCGCCCTTCTTGATTACGGTATTATTCATAATAATAGAGTTCGTAACTACTGCACCTTCCTCGATAACAACACCAGCTCCGATAACAGAGTTGGAAATCTCTCCGTAAATTTCTGTTCCGTCTCCGACGATACAGGAATTCACCTTAGAGTCTGCTGAGAAATACTGTGGTGGAATAATATCTGTCTTTGTGTATATTCTCCAGAATTCTTCGTAAAGATTAAATTCAGGTATAATATCAATTAATTCCATGTTTGCTTCCCAGTATGCGGAAAGTGTTCCTACGTCTTTCCAGTAACCCTGATAGTTGTAAGCCATAATCTTATCACCACGCTTATGGCAGTAAGGAATTACGTGCATACCAAAGTCACAGCCCGGCTGTTCAGATAAAGTTTCCAGAGCTTCCTTTAATACTTCCCAGTTAAAGATATAAATACCCATGGATGCTTTATTACTTCTTGGGTTAGCTGGTTTCTCTTCAAATTCGAGAATCTGATTATTCTCATCTGTGATTACAAGACCAAAACGGCTGGCATCTTCCCAAGGTACTTCATAAGTAGCCAGTGTGATCTGCGCATTGTTCTTCTTATGGAATTCAAGCATCAGTTCGTAATCCATCTTATAAATATGGTCTCCACCAAGAATAATTACATAATCCGGATGGTAGTACTCCATGAATTCCATGTTCTGATAAATCGCGTTCGCTGTTCCTGTATACCAGTCCGTATTCTGACTCTTCTCGTATGGAGGAAGAATAGATACCCCACCTATATTACGATCCAAATCCCAAGGAATACCGATACCGATGTGCTGGTTCAGTCTTAATG
Source organism: Anaerobutyricum soehngenii (assembly GCF_009697165.1). Lineage (NCBI taxonomy): Bacteria > Bacillati > Bacillota > Clostridia > Lachnospirales > Lachnospiraceae > Anaerobutyricum > Anaerobutyricum soehngenii. The sequence continues at coordinate 20,683 of NZ_VULP01000015.1, forward strand.
GCTGATACTGGGTAAGAACACCTACTGTGTCGATTCCAGAGTTAATACAGTTACTTAACGGAAAATCAATGATTTTATACTTTCCGCCGAATGCTACTGCCGGTTTCGCTAATTTAGAGGTTAGTACGCCAAGACGGCTTCCTTGTCCACCAGCTAAGAGCATTGCTATCATTTCTTTTTTTATCATAATAATCACCCCTTTGTCACATAATACTTATTATAGCACTGAAATTCCCAAATGGAAAGCAGTTTAGCACAAAAAACAAAATATATTTTTTATTTTTTTATATATTTTGTATTGCCCATATGGTTATCTTTTACATTTAAATGTAGAAATCCCACGAAAACAATAGGACATTATAATGAAAAGTGCCCTATTACTGGCTGTTTTGGGAATTTTTCAAGATACCCTGGTACCCTTACTATAAGATGTGTACAGAAGAGACCTTAAGTATCGCAATTCTTTCTTGAATCTCGTTTATCTGTGCGCTATACTATAAACGACTTTTTAATAATTAAACTGATTTTTTTCGCCATATTTATTTATATGTACTCACTAAGTCCTATATGACGGATTTTCTGGGACACATCTTGTGGCACTGGAGGTAAATATGTATACAATTGATTTTCAAAAGCCGATTCATGTTCATTTTATCGGTATTGGCGGCATCAGCATGAGCGGTCTTGCCGAAATTTTATTAAACAGACATTTCACAGTGACCGGTTCTGATATGCAGGCTTCCGACATGACAAAGCATCTTGAAGAAACAGGTGCAAAGGTTGTTATCGGACAGAAAGCAGAGAATATTACCAATGATATCGATCTTGTTGTTTATACTGCTGCCATTCACGAATCTAACGAAGAATTTGCTGCTGCAAAGAATAAAGGAATCCCTATGATGACCCGTGCAGCTCTCCTTGGACAGATCATGGCAAACTTTGCGAAGTCTATCGCCGTTGCCGGAACACATGGAAAGACAACAACAACTTCTATGCTTACTCACATTCTTCTTCAGGCAGATACCGATCCTACGGTCAGTGTCGGAGGTATGTTAGACCGTATCGGTGGAAATATTCGTGTCGGCCATTCTGACCTCTTCCTTACGGAAGCATGTGAATATACGAACAGTTTCCTTGAATTTTATCCATTATATTCTATTATCTTAAATGTAGAAGAAGACCATATGGATTTCTTTAAGGATATTGAAGATATTAAGAATTCTTTCCATAAGTTCGCTTCTCAGACTGCAAAAGACGGACTTATCATTATTAACGGAGATATGGACCACACAGACTTCATCTTAAACGGTCTTAGCCAGAAGCACGTTACTTTTGGTTTAAACCCTGACAATGATTACACTGCAGCAGATATTACATTTGATAAAGAGGGAAATGCTTCTTATAACCTTATCGCACATGGACAGGAAAAGGGCCGTATCGCTTTAAAAGTAAAAGGCCGCCACAATGTTATGAACTCTTTAGCTGCCATCGCATGTACAGAAGCAATCGGTCTTCCTTTCGATACGATCCGCAAAGGTCTTTTATCCTTTGGCGGCACACACCGTCGTTTTGAATACAAAGGTTCTCTTGGCGATGTAACTGTAATTGACGATTATGCACATCATCCAACAGAAATCCGCGCTACTTTATCTGCTGCAAAGGATTATCCGCATGATGAACTCTGGGTTATCTTCCAGCCTCATACATACACCCGTACAAAGGCGTTTCTCCCTGAGTTTGCAAAGGCTTTAGAGCAGGCAGATCATGTGATTTTAGCTGATATTTATGCCGCAAGAGAAGTAGATACCGGAGAAGTTTCTTCTAGAGATGTTATGAAGCTTTTACAGGAAGATGGACAGGACGTACATTATTTCCCAAGCTTCGAAGAAATCAAAGATTTCGTAAAGGCTCACGTAAAAGGACATGACCTCCTGATTACGATGGGCGCAGGAAATGTCGTAGAAATCGGAGAGGAACTTCTGGCTGAAAAATAAGTTCTAAACTATTAACAGATAAAGTAGATGTTTCCTAAAAAAGATACCCTATATCTATGGCTCTGTCACTGTGGGTTGAATGTTCATTTAAACGCTCGCATTCAATCCTCGTTCTAATGCCACAGAGATAGGGTATCTTTTCTTTTTGGAAGCTTTCTCTGGCTCGATAGGTATCCAGAATAAGTTATCCACATTATCCACAATTTTAAATTTTTTTCTGAGGGAGTTTTGAGGTTTTCCCCAAGTTGTTTACATTTTGTCCACATTGTATTTTTGTAAGTTCACACCTATATCTTGGAACTCATCACCCTTTTTGACCAGTTTTCTCCCCAAAATATCGAGTTTTACCCACCTATCCACAAAGTTATCCACATTATCCACAAAACTATCCACACAATCTATCAAGGTTTTATACAGGGGTTATCCCCAATTCTATCCACATTATCCCCAGATTTGAAACTGTATTTTTTGTTGTGGGTGTGCTATTCTATACTCAGAAGCACAAGATAATCACCAGACTACATATATAGACTACAGATGATAGAAATAAGGGGTATAATGAGCGATAAGATTACTTTACTTTACAATGTACAGAATGAAGTTACTGTTCTGCCAAACAAATTTATTGATGAATATATGATAAAAGCGGATGGAGAATATGTTAAGATTTATCTTCTGATTCTTCGTCTGCAGGGTATGGGGCTTCCCGTAGATGTGGATCATCTTGCGGATCATCTGGAACTGACACGAAAAGATGTTTTGCGTGCACTTTCCTACTGGGAAAAAGCTGGTCTTTTACAGGCTTCCGAGCCTTCTGTGCCGGAGAAGACAGCTTCTGCGGCTTCTACAGGGACACAAAAAGGGGCTTCTTCACAACAAGGAACTCTTTCACCAACGATTACTTCTGTACCGGAGAAGACTACATTAAGTCCTACGGATGTGGAGAATTCTATGAAGGATACCGATCTTGAACGTACGATTTATATGGCAGAAACTTATATTGGTCGTCCATTTTCCACATCAGAGCTGAATAGCTTCTGCTACATTAACGACCAGCTTCACTTTTCTTCTGATCTGATGGAGTATCTGATCGAATACTGTGTCTCCCGCGGAAAGAAGAGTGTCCGTTATATCGAAAGTGTAGCGATCAACTGGTATCAGCAGGGCATCACAAGTGTTCAGGAAGCAAAGGAGCAAAGTACATTATATTCACAGAATGTTTTTCCTATTATGAAGGCATTCGGCATTTCGAATCGTGATCCGGGCTCAGCGGAGCTTGACTACATAAAGAAGTGGAATTCTCTTGGTCTTGGCACCGATATTATTATTGAGGCTTGCAGCCGGACCCTGCTTGCCACACACCAGGCAAGTTTTCCATATGCTAATAAGATCTTAGAAGACTGGAAGCGTCTTGGTGTTAGAAGCACTTCAGATATTAAGCATCTAGATGATAAACACCGTTCTTCGAATGCGGCCTCTCCTACCTCGGCTTCTTCTGCTGGATATGCGCAGGGACAGCCACGTAAAGGAATGACCGGCACTGCTGCCAGGAAGAATACATCCAATACATCGGCAAATCAGTTCCATAATTTTGAGCAAAGAACTTATGATTACAGCGATTTAGAATCTCGTCTTCTTGATAAGACCAGGAGGTAACTATGGGTATTTCCACCAGACAATATCAGGATATTATGAATGAATATGATGCAGTACGCCGCCGTAATTATATGGCGGAACAGGAACGTAAAGAACGAATCTATGCTCTTATTCCGGAGATTCGCCGTATTGATGAGGAGATTGCTCATGTTTCTGTCGCAAAAGCAAAGGAGATGCTTCTGAAAAAGATATCGAATGCGGATGCTAAGAAGTCGCTGCAGAGTACCATTTACGATCTTTCCATGGAAAAGGTCAACCTGCTGGCGATTCATGATTATCCGGCAGATTATCTTGATCCGATCTATGACTGCCCAGAATGTAAGGATACCGGCTATATCGGAGATAAAAAGTGTCATTGTTTCCAGCAGAAGATTCGCGAGATTCTTTACAGACAATCTAATATTGAAGATTCTGCCGGTAACGAATGTTTTTCCGCTTTCCGCACAGATTACTATTCTTCGCAGCGAAGCGGAAGAGAACGACTTTCTCCTCGCGAGAATATTGAAAATGTTTTATCGGTAAGCCGTTCTTTTATCGAATGTTTTGATTCCCGTCCCGGACAGAATCTTTTTATTTATGGGAATGCCGGTGTCGGAAAGACATTTCTTTCGAACTGTATTGCCGGAGAGCTGCTGAGTCGTGGAAAAGGAGTTATTTATCTGACTGCCTATCAGTTTTTTGACCAGCTTGCCGACTATACATTTCGCCGCGGGACAAATAATGCGCAGACCCTTCCCGCCTTTTTACACTGTGATCTTCTTATAATTGATGATCTCGGTACAGAGCTGAATAATTCTTTTATTAATTCTCAGCTTTTTTTATGTATTAATGAGAGAATTCTCAATAAAAAATCTACTATTATAAGTACAAATCTTTCTTTAGAACAGATTAACCGTTCTTACACAGAAAGAGTTTTTTCAAGAATCATACAGTCCTACACCCTTTTACATATTTACGGAGAAGACATTCGCATTAAAAAGGCTTTCTCCTCCCTTGACGAATAAGAGAAGGGATGTTATAAAGGAATTGTAATATGATTTATCTCACATAATAATTATATGATTAAAGGAGTAAAACACATGAGACCAGATGATAGCAAATTTGCAACCGTTCCTGTAGGTAAGCTTGGAATTATTGTTCACCCTAGCTGTGCAGAGCTTGGAAAGAGAATCGACCAGTATATTGTAAACTGGCGTAAAGAGCGTGAACATGAACACAAAGAGAATGTTGTATTTAAAGATTACGAGCAGGATACTTATATTATCGATGCAACCTGTTCCCGTTTCGGAACCGGTGAAGCAAAGGCACTCATCTCCGATTCTGTTCGTGGCGTAGATCTTTATATCCTTGCAGATGTTCTTAATTATAGTTTAAAATATAAAGTATGTGGTCATGAAAACCATATGTCTCCTGATGATATTTACGCAGATGTTAAGCGTATCATCGGCGCTGCCTCCGGTAAGCCAAAGAGCATTACTGTTATCATGCCGTTCCTTTATGAGAGCCGTCAGCATAAGAGAAGCTCCAGAGAGTCTTTAGACTGTGCTTACGCATTGCAGGAACTTACAGCAATCGGTGTTGATAACGTTCTTACATTTGATGCACATGACCCTCGTGTACAGAACGCGATCCCACTGAAAGGTTTTGACAATATCATGCCTACTTATCAGTTCATCAAGGCTTTACTTCGCTCTACAAACGATCTTGAGATTGATAACGAACATTTAATGGTAATCAGCCCGGATGAAGGTGCTATGAACCGTACAATGTACTTCTCCAGCGTTCTTGGTGTAGATATCGGAATGTTCTATAAGAGAAGAGATTATTCTGTTGTCGTTGACGGACGTAACCCGATCGTTGCTCACGAGTTCTTAGGTTCTTCTGTTGAAGGTAAGGACGTAATGATCATCGATGATATGATTTCTTCCGGTGAAAGTATGTTAGACGTTGCAAGAGAGTTAAAGAGAAGAAAGGCACGTCGTGTATTCTGCATCTCTACTTTTGGTATGTTCACTAACGGACTGGAATCTTTCGATAAAGCTTACGAAGAAGGACTTATTTATAAGGTGATCACTACAAACTGTACTTACCAGCGCCCAGACCTCTTTGAGCGTCCATGGTATGTAAGTTGTGATGTTGCCAAGTACATTGCTCTCTTAATTGATTCTATCAACCATGAGGCTTCTATCAGTGCAATCTTAAATCCTCATGACAGAATTACAAAGAGATTAGAGGAGTACAAACAGTTCCATACAATTAAAGAAGAAAAATAGAATTTTCCTGGAAACAGACACCGCTGAAAAGGAAGATATTGAGCTGAATTGTAGTTGGTCTTCTAAAGAAAAAAAGAATTTTTATAAGTTTGATTTTGTTCCGTTGCGCTAAACATTCCATTCTGCCCAGAAAAACAGGAACTTGGGAAAAACGAGTCCCAAGTTCCTACGGTCAGAATTCCATAGCACAAAGTCACAAAATGCAATACCTATAAAAATTCTTTTTTTCTTTACCATAGTTTTCTTACAATTCCGCATATAATTTTGTTTCAGCGGCTGGATGGTTTTGATATATAATATACTTAATCGGGAAGCCGGGGGACGTGCCGCACCCGTTCCGAGCCTGTTCGGAGGTGGTGCTATATGAGTACATATGAAGAATTACAGCTCATTGTATCCGTTGCGGTGCTTATTGTTGCAATACTTGATTATACACATAAAAAATAGCCGTCCTGCTCCCTGGAAAGAATAGAACGGCTATTTAACAAATAGTTTTAATTCGCCGGGACGGGTAAGTTGCGTTTACCTTCCGGCTTTCCTGTTAAGTATAGTATATTCTATTCCTTTCCTATTGTCAAACAGGTTTTAACAGGCACTTTAACATTTTGCGCCTTTGCGCTATGGAATTTTGACCATAGGAACTTGGGACTCGTTTTTCCCAAGTTCCTGTTTTTCTGGGCAGAATGGAATGTTTAGCGCAACCAAACAAAATTTCATGCTGAATTGTAAGAAAACTATGGTAAAGAAAAAAGAATGGTTATAAGTATTGCATTTTGTGCCTTTGCGCTGTGGAATTTTGACTCTGAAAACTTCGGACTCGTTTTTCCGAAGTTTTCGTTTTTTGAGGCAAAATGAAGCGTTTAGCGCAACCAAACAAAATCAAACTTATAATCATTCTTTTTTCTTTAGAAGACCAACTACAATTCAGCTCTCAACATCTTCCTTTTCAGTGGGGTCTATTCGCCCTCTTCTCCATCGCTATTTCCTCCGCTATCGCTATCGTTTCCGCTATCAGCACCACCGTCTCCGTTATAGCCGTTATCATAGCTGTCATTGTTTCCATTATTGTTATTTCCATTATTATAGTTATTATTATGGTTATTATCATTATAGCTATCATCGTTATTATAATCATCTTGATCATAATAATCGTTGGAGTCGCTGCCGGAATCGTCGGCTTCTGTTGTGTTAGATGTTGTGTCATCATCTTCGATAGCTTCCGTTGTTGCTTCTGTTGTGCTTTCGGTGTCGTCTTCGGTAGATTCCGTAGTCGCTTCTGTTGTGCTTTCGGTATCTCCTAAATAGGATTCAAATTCTTTGCGAGGTAATCCCTGGTGAATCTTATTCATGTAGTTTGTCCAAATGCTTGCCGGATAAGTATTTCCTTTTAAATTATCTACGGATTTATAGACATCCATTCCTACCCACACTGCTGTTGTATAGTATGGTGTGTAGCCGCAGAGCCATCCATCTACATAATTATTGGTTGTTCCTGTCTTGCAGGCTGCCGGCATATCTACATCTAACTGACAGACATGGGCTGTTCCTTCGTATTCTGTTACACAACTTTGCAGAACGCTTGTCATCATTCTGGATGCGCTGCTGGAATATACGGATTTGGTGGATGTATCTTCCGGTACAATATCATTTCCTTTTGCATCGGTTATTTTTATGATACAGTCTGGTGTACGGTACTCTCCATCATTCGCAATCGTAGCGTAACCTGCTGCCATTTCTACAACGGTTGTTCCATTTGTAAATCCACCAAGGCAGGTTGTATTATATTTATAATCTTTCTTATCAAGACCTTTAAAGTTCAATGCTTCTAAGTACTTCATACAAGTACGGGTTCCAAGTTCTTCATACAGACGATAGGTCGCTACATTACTGGACTTCTCTACCGCTCTTCTTAAGGAAATAGAGCCAGAATAGGAATATCCTGCGTTGGATACTGCATCGTTTCCAGTCATTCGGCTGTCATCTAATGTACTGTTTGGTGTGTAGCCTTTTTCCAGTGCCGGTGTGTATACGAGGAGAGGCTTTATCGCACTTCCTGGCTGACGGAAACTCTGATATGCTCGGTTTAAGCCATATCCTTCCTGATCTTCTTCACGACCTCCTACGATTGCTGCCACCTTTCCGGTAGAGTTATCAATAGAGACGGCTGCACCCTGTACTTTGTAAACACCATCATCTGTTTTTTCTGTAAACATGGAAAGCTGAGAGGATACAGAATCCTGAAGCTGTTTCTGTTTCTCCATATTAATGGATGTATAAATACGATACCCTGCGGAATATAAGCTTTTTTTGCATGTATTATACAGTTCATCATACTCATCGTTATAGCTTTCTTTTTCTGAAGTACTGGAAAATGTTGTTTTAAATTCAAAGCCCTGTTCTTTCATCAGTGCTTCTGTTGCACATTTTAAAATATACGTCTCCGCATAGTCATTCGTCGTTGTTTCTTTCTTTGGCATGATCGTTATATTTTCATCAACAGACTTCTCATACTGGCTCTGGCTGATATAACCGTCCTCATACATATTTTTTAAAATACGGTCACGACGCTTTATTGTAGAATCTTTATGTTTATAAGGATCGTAGCGCCCCGGGCTGTTCGGAATAGAGCATAAAAATGCAATCTGGGAAATAGATAAATCTTTTGCATTTTTGTTAAAATATGCTTCAGAAGCGGATTCTATTCCGTAATAACCGTTTGCAAAGTATACATTATTCAGGTAAAATTCAAGAATATCCTGCTTGGTATACTTCTGCTCTAACGCTACGGCAATAAACATTTCTTTTATTTTACGGCTGTACGTCTTTTCATAGCCAAGAAAGATATTTCTTGCAAGCTGCTGTGTGATCGTACTTCCACCCATCGTAATGTTTCCTCGATTTAAGACAAGAGAAAGTCCGGCACGAGCCACACCTTCGATATCAATTCCATGGTGTGTCGTAAAATTCTTGTCTTCGATCGAAATAATCGCAAGCTTTGCTGCATCTGGAATATCTTCATAATCAAGATAAGAGACATCCTTTTCCTGTTTTAACTTCTTTATCTCATTCCCATCTGCATCATATACGATCGATGTCTGTTCTGCCTTAAATGTGTCCTTACTGCTTTTTGATACATCCCTGCTCGCCTCTTTATACATCGTGACGACTGGCACACCTACTCTTTTTATTGCGATTGCACCAAGTACACAAAAAGCAATTACCAGACAGGTACCCCATATTTTAAGCACCCGCCATAATAATCCGTTATGTTTCTTACTCATAGTCACCTCCGCGGTTTTGTATCTTACCGTTGTTATGCAATCTATTATAACACCTTTTCTTTATCTTTCCCATTCTTCAAAAAAAATTGCAAGATATCTTAATATGGTACTCTGAATAAAATACCATGGATTCTTCCTTTTCTTTTGCTGTATTTTCCGTTATAATCAGACTGTTATAAAATTTAAATATCATGATGTCACGAATTACTCCGCAGCTAATGCAGCTCCCGTAATTCTGAAACATTATATCGTTAAAGTATACCATAAAGAAATGGAGAGATTGTGAACTTGAAAAAATTATCTGGATATCATCTGAAATTTATTGCTGTTATTTCCATGCTTATTGACCATATCGCTGTTCTTTTTCAAGCTTCCCTGTCTGAAAGTATCTACTTTATTTTACGGGCAGCTGGCAGACTTTCCTTTCCACTCTTTTGTTTTCTTCTTGTTGAAGGCTTCTTCCACACAAGGAATAAAAAAAGATATCAGCAGCGATTATTTATTTTTGCTGTTTTATCTGAACTGCCTTATGATCTGGCATTCCGATATCTGCCCGTTGACAGACCAGATTTTCTCGCACAGCTGCAGCATCCGCTTTCTGTTTTTTCAGCAGCCTTCCAACAGCAAAATGTACTATTTACTTTATTTTTAGGTTTTACTGCCATGCTCTTAATGGAAAGAAAACAGCCGTACGGCCAATATAGTATCTATAAAAATATCGACACCCTGATCCTTTTCTGCTGCCTTAGTGAAATTTTCCAGACAGACTGCGGAGCCGCCGGGATTCTGTGCATTTTTCTTTTTTACTCATCTTATAAGGAAAGAGAAAATAATACCGGACTTACAATAAAAGAAAGTCTTATAGACATCGCACCCACTGTGCTTCTAACTTATATCCCACCCTTTCCGGTACAGATATCTGCCCTCGCAGACAGCTTGCTTTTACGCTTATATAGCGGAGAAAAAGGGAAAAATCATAAATACTTCTTTTACCTCTTCTACCCCCTACATTTGGTGGTTTTGTATTTAGTCAAGTAGACGAAAAACGGAAAAAAATAATATAACAGCTGTTCTATCGTCGTGAATTTTAAGATGCTCATCCACATCTTAAAATCCTCTCCCAAGCCACATCTGTTATATTATTTTTTTCCGTTTTTCTGACTTTGATAAATACAAAATGAGAGGACCTGGGGATTCTTATTTTCTGTGTTTGGGCTTCAAAAGGAATGAATGCCAGTAGTATTTGAGAAAGAGATGGGGAAGGGGACGGAAGGTTGTGGCTTATTTCGATATAGCCTATTTTGTTCATTCCACGTGAAGCCAACACACAGAAAATAAAAAGAATAGATCATAGGAAATGTAATGTGAGAGCAAGTAAAAATGCCGATCAGGCATACTTTCTGAGTAGCAGTAGCCTTCTGACTTCTCCCCTCATCCCCTAAGACTATTGCATTCATTCCACGTGGAGCCAAAACACAGAAAATAAAAAGAATAGACCATAGGAAATGTAATGTGAGAGCAAGTAAAAATGCCGATTAGGCATTTTCTGCGCAGTGATATCTTTACATTTCCTATGGTCTATTCTTTTTATTTTCGTCTGTTTTCCCCTAATGAATCAAATAGGAATAAAATACTTTTCCTGTTTTTTCTAATCGATTTGTGACTTCTGTTCTGGAGACTGCTGTGGATTGTCCAGTTACAGGGTCTAAGTATCTTATTTTGGTTGCGTTATAGCTCATGACGATAACGTAGCGGCTGCTGCTTATTTTGGCGAGTACCGGGCTTCCCTGACTGACGTAATAGAGTATTTCGTCTACTGTGCAGCCGATGAGGTTGCGTGTGGTGTGACCGCTATATTTTTTCATGAGTTCTTCTATATTATCTTTTTCGATGTTTATACTGCCTGGTGTTACTTCTTTTCCATTGACTGCGGCGATCATGGAGAGACATCCTGCGAGTGATGTACTGTCTGTGCCAGTTTTTATGACATTATCCATTCCGGCTACCTGTGCATAGTCTGCGTAAATACATTTCCACAGGATATTTTCTTTGCTGTCGATTACATTTCCCCGCTCTTCATATGCTCGTGCGATTGCTTCTGTGAGATTCGTATAGACTGCTTTTTGTACACCGGATGCATATACATAGTACTGTTCTACCTGCTCGCCGCTATTGGAAAGTTTCAAGGTTACATCGTCTTCATTTACCATTATTTTCGTTAACAGCAAGTCCGGAACTACCTGAATGTATATGTAATTCGGGAATTTGAAATACAGCTGTGTCCAATAGGTATCTGTATATTTGGAAGTGAGTGTTACCGCATCTTCCGCTTCCTCTTCTTTATAACGGATGTAATCTTTTGTGTTTGTTTTTTGAATCTTGTTTCCTGATCTTTTACCAAGTGTCATTTCAAGGATGCTGCCTTTTATTTCGGTATCCATGATATATCGTCCGCTTTTCTGATATTCTTTGATCGTTTTTCCATCAATACCAACGATATGGATCTTTGTGATTGGGAAGTTAATCATTCCATTTCTGCTTTTTGACACATCAGCGGCATCTGCTTCACCGTAAATGAAATCATTTGATAAAAATCCGACTGCACGAATTCTTTTATCAAAATTACATGTAAAGTTCTGCTTTTTACCGGATTCTAAGTCTATCATCTCTATCTTTTTATTCTTGTAAATGTCCTGCTCTTTTTCTATGGCAATGATGCTCTGATCTTTGGATGCCGTAAGGCTTTCGTTTACAAGTCCGGCTTCTACGATTTTATCTGACTTCTTTTCCAGATCAATTTCATGTAAATCTCCTTCAAGGATACAGTAAAATACGGATTTTGAATTCAGGTAGGAGAATTTTTCAAGATCTTCTTTCATACTGTCGTATGGCAGCGAAGTTGATAAGAAGGATATCTCCTCGTTACAGTTTGTTCCGGCATTATATTTCATGATCTGAATTCCATTCATTCCCTCATGTCTGCCGCGATTGATATAGCCGTAAACAAGATAAAAAATGTTTCCTTTCTTGTCCATACTTAATAACTTTATTCCATGATTACTTGCCGCATTCCTTATATCCGGCAGATTTTCTGATGAAAGGCTGTATATCTTGTACATATCTGAAGACTGATAATCATAGTACCAGAGCTGTCCTTGTACGGCAAAACATACTTTATAACCTTTGTCTGCATAAACATAATTTATATTCTTCTTGTTCTGTATTCCCAGACTGAGAAGATTGTTTGCGGAATCTATAATAGAGGAATTATAATAGGCATCCATTGTTCGCTCATAATCAAGCAGATACATCCTTTCTGCTGTATAACGCAGTTTATATGTCTCCTTTAGATCATAGTACTGAACGACACCTTCACTGACTTCTGTAGACAGAATTGTACTTACCTGTATTACCGTGTATGTGTTATTGATTTCCTGCAGTGTGATTCTTGGCTTTGTCTCCTGCTTTACTTCCATGTTGCCAAAGGATATTGCTTCACTTCCGGAATGGATATTCACCGATTCAAGGTTATCCTCTATCGTATCTGCGGAAGTTTCCAGATAGCTGGCATTCTCTGTCATTGTTTCTTTACTGAAAAGATTATTATGGAACTTCAGGACAAAGGCAAGATAATCATCTAAATGATACCCTGAACCACTTTGTATCTTCGTATAAAAATTAATTCGGGTATTGTTATCCAGACGCACACCAAACTTTAGATAATATACTTTATTTTCCGATAAGGTATTTTTAAAGGTCAGTGTTCCCAGCTTAATATTTTTCTTTTTATTTGAGGTTAACTGATTTAGCGTACCGGTTTCTGTTGGCTTATCCGGTGTTTTTTCAAATAGTGTATACTGAATGGCTGTAATGTCGTAATCATAATCGTGCAACTTTAAAATTACCGCATTTTTATTATTGGTCAATGTAATCTGATTTCTCACTAAAGATAAATCAATATCTTCTTTATATCCCGCCATCAAATTATAACTGCTTGTGTCGTTCCCTATTTCAAGGACCGGATAAGACGGATTGGCAAGTTCTGCCACAGCACTTCCTTTTTCCATGCTGATACGGCCGTTAAAAAAAATCAATGCGCCAATAAAACACACTGCTGCTACTGCAATATGTAAAATGGCCATCCGTACATTTTTACTCATCGTCCGCACCTCCTTCTTCTCCTTCTTCCTGAAGAAGTTTCCACAATGTTGGGGTAAATCCAAACTGCTTACAGAAGGCATCTACCTGCTGTGCTGCTTTTTCTTTCTTTTTATCCGATTGTTTTTTGCGATGTATCGCACGAATCAAAAGATTCTTTGGCGTGTGCTCCATATCAATAAATTCAAGAATCTGCGTATCATACCCCTGCTCTTCTAAGATTTTAGCTCGAATACCGTCTGTTGCCAGTGCACAGAAACGCTCCTTTAAAATACCATAGTCTGTTATTGGTTCAAATTCTGAGGCGGCAATCTGCTTATTTAACTCATGCTGGCAGTATGGAACAGATAAGATAACAGATGCTCCCCATCGCAATGCTTTATACATCGCATAGTCTGTTGCCGTATCACAGGCATGGAGAGTTACGACCATATCTACCTGTGTTACTCCTTCAAATTCTTCTATGGAACCTTCATAAAAATTCAATTTATCATAGCCGTATTTCACTGCCAGACGGCTGCAGTTCTTTATGACATCTTTCTTAAGATCAAGCCCGATAATGCGGATATCATATCCTTTTAATTTTTTTAAATAATAGTACATGGCAAATGTAAGATATGACTTACCACAGCCAAAATCTAATATCGTAATCTCACGATTCTGCGGCAGATGCGGCAGAATATCTTCAATAAATTCAAGGAAGCGGTTAATCTGTCGATATTTATCATACTTTGTACGGACGATCTTTCCTTCTGCTGTCATCACACCAAGATCTTTTAAAAATGGTACGACCGTCCCTTCCGGTAAAATGTACTTCTTTGTCCGGTTATGCAGCAAATGACTCTTATCCATTTGCATCTGCGCTTTCACTACATTATTCTGCTTCTTTACTTTGATCGCTGCCTTCCCTTTTTTATTGATGAGTGCAGTAAGTTCGGAAGACACCGTCTGAAGCTGTACCTGTTTATAGGACGGGAGAAGACGTTCTAATTCTTCCACTAATTCATTCTTCTTTAGATTCTTATGAAAAACCTGTGTTTTTGTGTATGCCGCACTCTGAAACATAAGCTTGTCCTTTACTAAAACCGGACGGATATTATACTTCTTTATCTCCTCTGTTTTTCTTGGATTGCTTATGGTAAGAAGAAGCATCTGTTCATTTAAATTCTCTTTGATCTTCGTGAGTAAAAACTCCATAATTCATCTCCTGTTGCGGAAAAGCGCATAGCGCTTTTCCATATTAATTATCTATATTAATTATCTATTTGAAAATACTTTTTGTCTGCGATAATACCGCTGCCTGCGATGATTGATATTCCAGTGCAATACTACCTGTATTAATGTACGAAACGGAGAGTTCCCATCCCGAAGAGAGACTTCGATAAAATACGGATTTTTTATCATTGCCTCATCATTCGTCTGTATCATCTCCTGTTCTTCACGATACTTTAACTTATCATACACCATATCTGCAATTTTTAAAATAGTTACCTTATCCGGATATTCGGAATAAATAGAGCTTCCCGCATATTCATACCGGTCAAGTAAGGCATCCGCAACAATCCATACTTCCCGAACAACCATCGGCAGCATTTGAATAAGATATTCATAATCTTTCCAGTATTTCTGTTCTTCCTGCTGCAACTGTTCTGGCGGGAGTAACGATTGTGTCTGACTGTCATTCTGGCATACCATCATTTCACGAAATCCCGGCAGCCACTCAAAATTAAAATCTTCTTTTTTACTCATGTCATCTTTATTCATGTCATCCATGAAAACACTTCCTGCTTTCACCCGGTTTTATTTATCATATGCAAAAAAATAGATGAGGTTCGATTTCTATTTTTTTAAATCAAGCAACGGAATCACTTGAACTAAATCGCTCACTACTGCCACGCATTTTTCCTGTTGTTCTTCCGGAATCGGAAGCAGATCTGGAATGTTTATAACAGGAAGATTCCCCGCTAAGGCTGCGTGTACACCATTAGAGGAATCTTCTAATACTAATGTTTCCTCTGGTTTTACATCAAACTTTTGGCATATTTCTAAAAAAATATCCGGATATGGCTTCCCTCTTTTTACATCTTTTGAAGAAAGAACCATATCAAAATATTCTGTCAAACCAGTCTTTTCTAAATATTCTTTAATTACAGACGTATCCGAACCACTCGCTACCGCTGTATGTAACTTCTTTTCTTTAACAGCGTTCAGTAGCTCTCTCAATCCGTTTTTTTCTGGAACTCCTTCTTCTTTGATAATCTGTTTTGCCCGGCTGCCGACCTTTTTATAAATGCCTTCCGCATCTGTATCTTCACCGTAATAATCATAATATTTCTTCTGAATATCTCTCGCATTCATTCCAAGAAAACTTGTAAACTGTTCAAATGTCGGGTGATATCCTTCTTCTTTTACAACTTCCATAAATGCTCTGCAATTTACCTGTTCTGTTGCGAACATTAAACCATCCATATCAAAGATTATTAATTTTAACATATGTGTTTCTCCAATTTTTAATTTTCTGCTTTCTGAGTTCTTTTCATGCTATATTTGCGATAAAACTATATCATTTGCGATATAAAAAGTCCAGTATCATACATAGAGTAAACAGAAAGTTAATAGGAGAAATCAAAAAGGATATCCTATTGGATTTTTACATCTGCAATACGATATCCTTTTCGGTTTCTTCTGCTAATTTACAGTTTTGTCCGTCAAATTATTTCAAACTATTCTATCTGTCGTGTTTATTCTTTCTTCTTGCTGCCCTGTGCATTCTGCGGTACATTTCTGCACTTCCCACTACAAGGGCTGCGGCTGCTAATGCTGCATAGAACAGGATATGTGAGTAATCTCCGGTCTTTGAGTTCTTACCTTTTTTAGTTGTTTTATTAGAAGAATGATTGCTGGTATTATTTTTATCATTATCTCCATTATTATCATCTTTTTCCTTTAAATATTTATCATATTCCGGATTTCTCTCAGTCATATTGTTTGTGATTCCTAATGCACTGTCTGTATTCTCCTCTGTAAAGGAAACGGCAATGTCCCCATCATAGGTTACATCAAATCCAAAGTCTGTATTTTCTACTGGATTACCATCTTTATCTGTTTCTGCCACATAATAGGTTCCATCTGCCAAGTCTATAAAGCTTACAGATGTACTCTTACCATTTTGAATCTGTAATGCCTTCACATCATCGATACGATTTGTGTAGTAAGGATCTGTAAAAAGACTTACATAGAATGTTCCATTGTATTTATCAGAAATTGGATTGCCGTCTAATGTAACATTTTTCGTTACAGTAAGGTCATGTAAGGTATTTAAGAAGTCATCTCCCGGTATGAGAAGCTGGTTTTCAATGACTGTATAGGCGGTCTTCTGTGTTGGAGTAATCTCGCACTTTGTTCCGTTTCCTTTAATCTTACAAGCTTCAGAAGATTCTAATTTATTACCATCTTCATCTGTTTCCGCTACATAGTAGGTTCCGTTTTTAAGGTGTTCAAATACGGTATATGCCGACCATGCGCCTTCACATTTCAGTTCTTTTACATTAGAAACTTTCTTTGTACAATCCGCATCACTGAATAACGCAGCGTAGAATGTTCTGTTAACTGCCTGATTCTTTCCCTGGAAAGTAACAAGCTTACTTACAACAAGTTTTCCTTCTTCTCCAACCGGTGTTGTCTCATCTTTCATGACAATTTCGTTACCATCCACTGCTTTGCCGTCAACAGAAACAGTTCCATCTTTATTTACTGTAAATGTAATATCTGCTGCAACTTCATAACCACTTGGTGCAGTAACTTCTGTAAGAGTATACGTTTCACCAGCAATCAGTTTCTGTTCAAATACGTGAGCTTCTGTTGTGGACATCCAGCTTTCGATTACATTACCGTCTTTATCTTTTAAGAGAAATCTTGCACCGGCAACTTCTTTCTGTCCTGTAATATCCATTTTTTTGACAGATACTCTTGTCACATCATCTTTTACAAGGTAAATGTCATCTTCGCCTGTTTCTTTATCCGTTATCTTCTCTGCATCCGTCTTAATCGTTCCATCTTCATTCACAGTAAATGTAATATTTTTTGCGTAAGCATATCCATCTGGTGCTGCAGTTTCGATAAGTACGTAGGACTCTCCGGCTCTTATAACCGGACCAAAATCATAGAAACTGTCTTCACCGGATATCCAGCTGTCAAGCGCTTTGGCACCGTCTTTTACTGTGCCGTCTTCGTTGACATCTTCTGCTTTATAAAGCGTCATTGTTGCACCGGCAACTTCTTTCTGTCCGGTTAAGTCTGTCTTTGTAACGTTAAGATGGATTACCTGATTGACAAACTGTGTTTCGCTTGTTTTTCCTTCTTCTACTGTGCCAGCTGTCTCTGCAGTAACCGTATTATTGATAAGGGTTACGTAACGGTCACCGGTTGTTTCTTTAATGCTGTAGGATACACCGGCTGGGATATTTTCGATTGTTGCGGTCTGCCCGTCTTTTAGGCTGAGCTTGCCGTCAGTAATCTGAACAGTTGTTCCTGCAGTATTCTCACTCTTGTCTTCTTTGGTCTTATCCTGAGTGTCTGCATCATCTGACTTCTCTGTGTCCTTTTGTGTGATTGCTGCATTACTGTTGAATGGTTTGCCATCTACTTCAACATAGAAGTCATAGGACTGCTCCTTATCCTGCATATTCCCTTTTACAGTCTTTGTAAAGGAGAAAGCGCCGAGCTTTCTTGTGTTGGTAAATTCTACGGTATCCCCTGTTTTATCAATGGTTCCTTCTGCTGTAGCTGCAACATTTTTATTGTTATCTGCATTGTTGTTACTGTCCACATTCTGAGCTGTATTATTTACCTTTACAGAAGCATCATAATTGGCATCTGCTACTTCCTCTACTGTGTACTTTGTACCAGAAGGAAGATCGCTGAATGCTGCACTCTGTGTATCCTTTAATGTGAATTCATATACACCATTCGTTGCTCTAACTTCTTCACTCTGCTCTTTATCGCTGTACTTGATTGTGAACTTGCGTGTATAAACCGCATCATTTCTTGTTAAAGTTACTTTGAACTTGAACTGCTTGTTATCCTTTGTTTCTGCATCTGGTGTGTACTGTCCGTACTCTGCTAACTTCTTAACAGTGAATCCGGTCAGTCTTGTGTTAGTGATAGAAGCTTCTGCATCTGTTGCTCGCTCTACACCATTCGCCGCTGTTCCGTTATCTCCAATGACACCGGTAAGATTGCTGTTTGCTGTCTCGAGATAGCCTTCCTGCTGTGTCTCTGTTACTGTGTAAGATGTACCGTATGGAATTCCAGAAATCTTAACTGCCTCATTATTTGTTAACGCTTTCAGCTCTAATTTAAGACTTCCATCTGCATCTGGCTTAACTGTTTTTGTTTCAGGCTGGTCTTTTCCCTCTTTACCTTTTCTTGTGACAGTAACATCACCACCTTTGCCATTATTAAAGTTTGTAAATGTAACTGTAAAGTCAAATGCTGTGTCTGCTTCACCGTCTTCGATAATCTTCTTGACAGTAAGGCTTCCTGTCTTTTTCTGGTTATTTAATGTGATGGTATGTGTCTTATTATCGTAATACTTCGCGTTATCACCAGTAACCTGAATCTGACCTTCTGCATCCACTGTAAATGGAATGGCCGCTGCCTGAACATAATCGCTCGTTGGCACGGCTGTCTCAACTAAAACATAGTTTCCACCTGCCACTACCTTTCCGGTAAGGTCTTTTGCATCTGTTCCACTGGTCCAGGATGCTACGGCTGTTGCGCCAGCTTTTACTGTGGCTTTGCCTTCGCTGTCAAAAGTTACATCAGAGTTATTGTAGATTGCAAGCTGTGCTCCCAAAAGAGGTTCATCTGTTCCGATATCTTTCTTAAGAACTTTCAGTTCTGTCTTATATGTATTGGTTACTGTTACATTTGGAACTGTACTTGAATCCGCATCCTGTGCCACTGTAACTTCCACATTTGAGACAGAATTGCCATCTACAGAATAACTTGCCGTATAAGCTGTTTTATCTGTTTCTGTTCGGTTTGCGACATTCTCTGTCACGCTGTAAGTCCCTACTGGAAGTCCGCTTACTTTTGCTTTATGACCGGCTTTTAAGTGGAAGGTAAGTGTTCCTTCTGTAGTAGCTGAATCTGGTGTAATTGTCTCACTGCCTGTTGTTCCTGTTGCAACTTTTGTAGCTGTTACTGTGGCTTTTGTAAGATCTTTGTCGGCATTAGATTCTGCAGCAGTTACCTGCATCTCATAGCCGGATTCTGTATCACCGGCAGGAATCTGGTTTCCTACTACCTTTTTCTCAACAGACAGACTGCCGACCGGAGTGTTTTCCATTTCAACGGAACCACCGTTTTGCACATACTGTATATTCAGATTGTCGGTATTATTTTGTGTCTTAAATGCTACGTAAACTTTCTTTTCTGACTTTTTATAATTTGCCGGTGCTTTCTTTTCATATAAGCAGTACAGTTTATCACTACCTGTATTCTGATTGATTTTGAACGTTGCCTCTCCGTCTTTATCTGTTGTGGCATTCATTGTATTAGAAAGCTTTGGCTCTCCATTCTCATATACGATACTTTCATCTGCATTTCTCACAACCTCTGCCAAAGCGAAGTCTGCACCGGAAAGAACGGACTTAGTTAAAGAATCTTTCTTCTTTACATAGAGAAGAAGACTTCCCGTTACTGTTGCCGCAGAATCCATTACCGTAACGGTTCTCTCATCTGTCTTTCCTGCCTGCTCATGTCCGGAATAATATACCGCATTGGAAAGCTTTATTTTCTCTCCTGTTGGCTTGTTGACTGACACTTGATAGGTGATTGTCAGTGGTTTATCGTCCGGTACAGTAAGGATGAAACGGTGATTGTCTGCATCATTCCTGAGACTCCATTCTTCAGAAGAAAGATTCTTTCCATTACTGTTTACTTCCACACTGTCTTCCATCAGAATCATGTATTCTGTCATACTGTCCACTACATCAATCGTGTTTTTTGACTCTAACAGGTTATATCCGTTTGGATTTACTTTAATTGTATATTTCACATATGGGTACGTACTGGAATTATGAATTGCATCCTTGCTTAATGCCTTATTTGTAATATTGGCGACGGCTGATGCTATACGTTTCTCGTCTGTACCGTATGCAAGCTCTGCTGAATTGGTAAACTGCTTTGTTTTATTTTCCTGAAGGAAATTCACATCCGTTACTTCTGTAATAACTTTAATCTTAATATAACCATTTCTGTTTCTATGATCATTACTTACCAGACCACTTACGTTAATCCTGACGGTTTTGCTGTCTTTTGTCCTCTCATCAACCTGAATTGTTGTTCCTGCTGCTTCAGAACCTTTTTCTGAGATTTCTGCACTAACAAACTTAAGACCTTCTGGAATATTTTCTGTGATTGTCGCATTGCCGCTCATCTTGCTGTTCTCATTCAGTGTAAGGTACCAGGCGAGCTGCTTGTTTGCCGCATCATAGTCTCCGGCAGCTTTTGAGAAATCCGCATATTGTGCGTATGTTGTTTCTGCTTTTGCAGTTAAGTACAGATTTCCGTAATAAATTCTTCCTGTGTTTTTAAATGTACGATTTTTTCCGGTCGCAATTCCACTTAAGTTCGGGGTTGATGCATACTCAATCGTAATTGGGTTATCTTTCGTTACTGTTTCTGTGTCTGTCAGGAATTTCAGATTGAATCCAATTATTTTATCAACTTTATTAATTGTTGCAAGTATCGGCGTTACATTATAATCTGTTCCCTTTATAAATGTTCTTGTACCAAGCTTTACAACAATCGCATCTAACTGTTCCTGCGTAAATGTATGATAAGAATCTACTTTTGTATTCGAATCATATTTATAATATAAATAATCTTCATAGTGTGTCCCTGCATACACATTACTTGGAATCGTTGTTTTCCATCTGGCTGCTCCAACACCAACTCCACCGACATATTCCTTCTTTAAAGAATATTCATTACTTCCGGTTCCCTTCCAGGTTACCTCATGATTAAAGTTACTTCCATCACTTCCAATAATTCCTGCTTTGTTTGAAACTGCTCCACCGTGACCATTCGTATTCGGACGGGCATAATATTCAAACTCATAATAGTATGGACCACTCATCTCTCCCGTTGGGGTATACGTCCAGCTTTTCTTGCCGTCAACTCCAAATTCCTTGGTTGCAATCAGATTCCCTTTATCAGCAGGTCCCTTTTGATAGACCTTTACAATAACTTTTCCATCATAAACATAATTGCCAGAAAGTTCATCGGTAAATGTAAAATTCTTATCGAGTACCGGACCACCACCAGTGCTTTCATTGGCATGAATTGTAAAACGCAACAAACCTTTTCCTTTTCCATTGCTCCAGTCCTTATTAGCATCCCAGCCTCCATCTGCACTTTTCCAAATCCATACTTTACGGAGATTCACTGTGGCAACGGCATCCTTTTTATCCATGTTGTCAGCATTAACTGTTGCAGTATTTACCAGGTTCTTATTAATCTCCCAGCCACTTCCACGCTCCCATACATCGTCTTTTAATTCTACACGGTATGTAAGTGTTGCAGTGGAACCCGGCTTCATTGTCCCGATTGTCCATTTCAAAGACTTTGTATTCGTCGCATCATTTACTGTTGTATTTACACTGTTCTTTAATTCTGTCGTTGTTGTACCATCATTCAATGTTGCTTTTATGTTGGAGTAGGATTTTACTTCTTCCTTTGCATCACCAAATACATCATCAACCACAACATTGGTCATGTCATTTGTATTATCTGCCGGTGCCGTTACTGTTACCGTATAATCAATATATGTCTTTCCTGTCTCACTGTCGATGATCACTCCGCTACCCTTGGACTTTTCAATATTCAGATTATTCTGAAAAGTCTGTGTGGCTGTGTCGCTCTTCATTTCAGTTGTTCCGGAATAGGCAATTGCCTTATTTTTAATTCCTTTTTTTACATCACTGAGTTCATTGAAAAATGTCGGATTGATCTTTACTTTATACTCTAATGTATAACTTGTTCCCGGATGCATCGTACCAACTGTCCACTGTCCGAAAGATGTGTCGAATGCTGTTCCATCCGGTACAGTAACAATCTCGTATTTCCTTCCGTCTGTCAGAATCAATTTATCTCCATTAGTGATAAATGTATCCTGCACTGTGACGTCAGGTACATCCTGCGTATTATCTGAAGGTGCTTTTACTGTAACCTGATAGGTAATGGTGTTGTCATCTTTATTATATTTTTTCACTTTCTTATTTAAAGAAAGTTCTGCCTTTGTAACTACCTGATTTTCTTCAAATGGGATAGTTACTTCTGCTTTACCAAAGACAATCTTGTCCCCACCGGGTGTTCCGCCCCAGTCTTTCTTAAAATTACCCTCTACGATAAATGTACCGCCATCAATCTTTCCTTCCCGGTCTTGCAGATATTCTTTATTAAGAGTAATCGTTACTTTGCCATCCTTTGTTATACTGTAAGTTCCCGCTATAATTTTTCCATCTTTTACTTCACCATCATTCTTTTCTTCCGTGACGGTAATCGCATTCGGGATCTGATAAACGAGCTTCGTATTCTCTGTCAGATTACTTATAGCACCGTATTCCAGTTTAATTTCTACCGGAGACTCCTTCGGAACCTTTATATTATTCTTCTGAATATCTTCCAGCGTTTCTTTCTGTCCGTTAATCGTAATCCAAATACCTGATGCACTTGTATTAATATAATCATCAAGAGAAACTTCCGTTACCGTCGGACTGCCTGATTCTGCATCCTGTGTTTTCAGATTGTCAGACTCATTCGATTCTGCCTGTACAGAAACACTTTCGTCAGTATCCTTTTTCATCGCGGTTGTCGCTTGTGTTGACTTTATTGTTCTCTTCTCTGATTTTGCTGTCGCTGACTTCGTTTCTTTCTGTTTAGAAGTCGTCTTCTGCACCTCTTCCGAATCAGCTGTCTCTGTTTTAGAGGCTTTCTTTGCTTCTTGTGTCTCTTCGTCCTTTTCTTCTGTGTTATCCTCTGTGCTTTCTTTGTCCCCGTCTACATTCTGTGTCCCTGAGAGATTCTCTGCAAATACTCCCATGACATTCGATGTTCCTGTAGAGGTCCAAAACATAGACAATACAAGAACAACTACTAAAAACAATTTCCCCGCACGTTTCATAGTAAATCTCCCTTCATCTGTGCTACTGTGTTTATATTACTGTATCCTCATGTCTTTATTGATAACGATACATAGAGAAATAATACTTGATTTCATTTCTTTTTGCAAACATATTTACTATTTCATTTAGAAGGAAACAGACGAAAATAAAAAAATAATATCATATCCCAGATGCGGCTTCGGAGCGTATTTAAGATGCGGATGAGCATCTTAAATACAGCGACTACAGAGCAGGTGGGATATGATATTATTTCTTTTTTCGTCTGTTTTCCTCTCAATGAATCAAATAGTTATCCTTGCATCTTCTCCATAAGACGTGCTGTGTCTTCTGTAAGCTTCTTCAGGGAATTAACCATTGCTGTCTTCTGAGCTGCCAGCTCATCACACTGTTTCTTCTCTTCTTCTACTTTACGCAGGCTGTCTTCATGAATCTTCTTCGCCTCTTCAATCGCATTATCTTTATTCTCCTGGGCATCTTTTAAGAGTCTTTCTGCAGTTTTACGTGCTTCTCCGATAATATCTGCTGCGTCCTGTCTTGCCTGCTCTCTCTCTCTTTCTGCCTGGGCTCTTGCTTCATCAAGAATGGCATTCTGTCTGCCTTCTAAATCAGAAAGCTGCTTGCAAAGTAAGTCTGCATTCTTCATGTATCTTTCGTATGCCTGATCCGTTGTTTCCGGTGCTTTTGCCTCTTCGGCAGCGGTCTGAGCTTCTTGTGCTCTTGCAAGCGCTGCTGCTGTCTTTGCCTTCTCTTCCTTGATTTGTGCTTCTAATGCTTCTATCTTCTTCTGGGCTGCAGCTAACTGTGCCTTTGCCGCTTCAATCTCATCCTGCGCTTCATCTGCACTTGTTACTGCCTCTGGTGTATCTGCTGTTTTATAAGCTGTTTCTGGTGCAGATTCTTCTGCAGCTTCTGCTTCTGTTTCCTGCTCTTCTTTGTCTTCTTCTGCATCAACGATGTCTTCCTTTGTATCCTTCTCTAACTCTTCCATCGTCTTACCAGTTGCCGCTGCTGCTATTCCGAGAGCTGTCTTGCTCTCTTTCTTTAATTCTTCGATTTCTTTTTCTTTTGCTAAGATGATCGCCTCTGCCTCATCACAGATCTTATCCAGCTGAATATCGACTTCATCTTTATCGTAACCAAACATTGATGTCTTAAATGTCAGTTCTTCTACATAGGTTAATAATTCCTGCATATTCATGGCGGTTCCCCTCTTTCTCTGGTTCGTATCGTGCAGTATGTATATACGATTAAATCCAGTCTTCTCTAAAATCTTTTCTTACTATTTATTATAAACATTCTATACTATTTGTCCAGTGAAAATGGCACCTTTTAGAATGTCAGACGCATCTGATACCATGTCACTCCACCATGAACGGATTCCGAAATTCCTTCTTTCTGAAAACCAAACTTCTCATAATAGTGAATAAGGGGCTCTTTACAGGTTAAGACAATACCTGTTCTATCCTGTGCCCTTGCATCATTGATCACATAACGAATGAGCTTTTCTGCATAACCATTTCTCCGGTAAGCAGGAAGCGTACTTACCCCAAAAATCATCTGCCATGCTCCCCCTTCCTCGTGAAGCTCTGCTTTTTCATACATTTCATCTGTCAGATCCTTTTTATCTGTTACCATCCCATCCACAAATGCGATTAATTTCTCTCCCTCGTAACCCTTTTCACACAATAGCCAGAAATACGTGCCATATGCCTTAATCCTTCTTGCAAATTCCTCTTTTGTCGCTGCCTCAGCAGGAGGAAAACAGTCTGCCTCTACTGATGTAATCGCATCTAAATCATCTATCGTCGCCATTCGAATCTGCATATGTTCCATTGTAAAAGTCTCTCCTTATTAATTATCGTTATTTATTTACCATACCACAACACGTTTGGTATATAATACACATTTGGTACTCATTTTATATGTTTATAGCATATTATAAATTACTTTTACAAAATTTCAATGTTCATTTTTTGCGAAAACAGATATTTCATTGCTATAATAATGTGATGATGTCAGAATTAAAAGGGTAAAAACTCCGTTCGGGCTCACACGATAAGGTGTTTGACTTTGAAATCTCAAAATACTTTTCTCCTCTAACATCATGCGATGTAGGAGGAGAAAACGCAAAAAACCCGGGAAACATATAATACATTATATTATATATTTCCCAGGTTTTCGTCTGTCTTATCTATTACTTTCCTGCGATTTCTAATCGAATCAGTGCTCGTTTGAGTGCCAGTTCTGCACGTCCGATATCAACGCCTCCCTGCTCGGAGGAAATTCTTCTTTGTGCACGTATTTTGGCTTCTTCGGCACGTTTGATATCAATATCCTGTGGCCACTCTACCGCTTCCGCGAGAATGGTCATCTTTTCCGGAGTAATCTCCACAAAACCGGAAAGAAGTGCTGCCTGCTTCTCTTCATTCCTTTCGGTGATGATAAGTCTGCCAGGTGCAATAATCTGAGTCATCGGGATGTGGTCTGCATATACGCCTACCTGTCCTTCTACGGTATTATATTCTACCATGTAGATGTCATTGGAATAAAAAATCCTGTCCGGCGCAATAATCTCGAGTCGGAATGTTTTGTCTGCCATAGAATCACCTACTTATTATATCTGGCTAATACGTCATCGATATTTCCGGCATTCAAGAACATTCCTTCCGGAATCTCATCGTATTTACCCTCAAGAATCTCTTTGAATCCCTGGATTGTTTCTCCAAGCGGAACGTAACGTCCTGTTGTTCCTGTGAACTGTTCTGCAACGAAGAATGGTTGAGAAAGGAATCTCTGTACCTTTCTTGCTCTTGCTACAAGAATCTTTTCTTCTTCAGAAAGTTCATCCATACCAAGAATGGCAATGATATCCTGTAATTCTTTATAACGCTGTAATATTTCCTGTACACCACGTGCTACCTGATAATGCTCATCTCCTACAATTCGAGGATCAAGGATTCTGGAAGTAGATTCCAGTGGGTCTACTGCCGGATAAATACCCTGTTCTACAATGGCACGTGAAAGTACGGTTGTTGCGTCAAGATGGGCAAAAGTTGTCGCCGGAGCCGGGTCAGTTAAGTCATCGGCCGGCACATATACTGCCTGTACGGATGTGATCGACCCGTTCTTTGTCGAAGTGATACGCTCCTGCAGCGCTCCCATCTCTGTCTGTAAGGTTGGCTGATAACCTACCGCACTTGGTACACGTCCAAGTAAGGCGGATACCTCGGAACCTGCCTGCGTGAATCGGAAAATATTATCGATGAATAAAAGAACATCTTTTCCACCTTCATCACGGAAGTTCTCTGCAATTGTCAGTCCGGTAAGACCAACTCGCATACGCGCTCCCGGCGGCTCGTTCATCTGACCAAATACCATCGCTGTTTTATCAATAACACCGGACTCACTCATTTCTGTGTAGAGGTCGTTACCTTCACGTGTACGCTCGCCTACACCAGTGAATACGGAATATCCACCATGCTCTGTTGCTACATTACGGATCAATTCCTGAATAAGTACGGTCTTACCTACACCGGCACCTCCGAAAAGACCGATCTTTCCACCCTTTTGGTAAGGGCAGAGAAGGTCTACTACTTTGATACCTGTCTCTAAGATTTCTGTTTCTGTTGCCTGTTCCGCAAAAGTCGGTGCCTTACGGTGAATTGGATTTCTCTTCACTCCTTCCGGCATTGGCTTTTTGTCAATCGGCTCTCCAAGAACGTTAAAAATACGTCCTAAAGTAACCTCACCCACAGGTACACTAATCGGTCCTCCTGTGGCAATGGCCTCCATTCCTCTTATAAGTCCGTCTGTCGGACCCATTGCGATACATCTGATAATATCGTCACCGAGATGCTGTGCTGTCTCTGCAACCAGCGTGGAGCCATCTTTTCTACGGATTTCAACGGCATCGTTAATTTCTGGAAGAACACCCTTGTCAAATCGGATATCGAGTACCGCACCGATGACCTGCGTGATTTTACCTGTATTCTGTGCTGCCATTTATTTACTCCTTTAATATTCGTGTAAACAGGATTAAAGGTATGAATGTCTGGGCACAAATGACCTCTTCATCCCTTTTCCTAATTACATATTGTTAATTCAGAGCTTCCGCACCTGAAATAATCTCGGTCAGTTCCTGTGTGATCGCACCCTGTCTTGCACGATTATATGCAAGGGACAGCGTGGAGATCATATCCTCCGCATTACTGGTAGCAGCATCCATTGCCTGCATTCTGGCTCCGTTTTCACTTGCTACCGCCTCAATAAATGCTCCATATACAATACTGTTTATATACTTTGGAATCAGTAAATCTAAAGATTCTTCTGCTTCCGGCTCATAATTCATCGGTGCCTCACTCTTTTTATCTGCACTCTCTTCTTCCTTCACTTCTACCGGAAGGAGCTTGATAAACTCCGGAGTGTGTACAACCGTATTCTTAAAGCTGGTATACGCCAGATAAATCTCACCTACTTCTCCTGCCTCATAGGCATCAAGCACTTTACGTCCAATCTCTACTGCATCAGAAAAGAGGGGTGCATTGATGATCTCCGAATCATCAGAAGCAATATAATATCCTTTTCGCTCAAATGATTCAATACCCTTCTTACCAATTCCGTAAACCTCAACGCTTTCCTTTGGAAGCCCGCTTTCTGCAACAAGCTTTACAATATTATTGTTATAGCCGCCGGCGAGTCCACGATTTGAGGTTACAACAATCACAGCCTTCTTCTTAGAACCATTCGATGTCAAGTATGGATGTTCTATATTGCCTGATCTGGAGAGAATCGACTGTACCGTATCGTACATTTTCTGAAAATACGGCTTTGCACTCTCTGCTCTGGTCTTAGCTTTCTGGAGCTTTACAGTGGATACCAGCTTCATTGCTTTGGTAATCTGCTGCGTACTTTGAATACTTTCTTTCCGCCTCTTAATATCTCGCATTGATGCCATATTCAATCACCATCCTTAAAATTGATTCTTAAATTCTGTAATGGCCTTCTGAATTAATGCATCTGTCTCGCTGTTGATTTCACCTGTTTCGCGGATTGCTTTATAGATTTCCGGATACTTTGTTTCCACAAATTCATAGAGTCCCTTTTCGAACTCTGCAATACGTTCTACTGGCACATCAAGAAGATACTTTCTTGTTACCGCATAAATGATAACAATCTGCTTCTCTACAGCAAGTGGCTGATACTGTGGCTGCTTTAATACTTCTTTAATACGCTCACCCTGTGCAAGACGCTCTCTTGTATCATCATCAAGTTCGGAACCAAACTGGGCGAATGCTGCAAGTTCACGATACTGTGCAAGTTCTGTACGAATTGGACCTGCAATCTTCTTCATCGCTTTAATCTGTGCGGCTCCACCTACTCGTGATACGGAAAGACCCGCATTGATCGCTGGTCGGAAACCTGCGTGGAACATTTCTGTCTCCAAATAGATCTGTCCGTCTGTAATAGAGATAACGTTTGTCGGAATATAAGCAGAAACGTCACCTGCCTGTGTCTCGATAATCGGAAGTGCAGTAAGGGAACCTCCGCCAAGTTCTTCAGAGAGTCTTGATGCTCTCTCTAATAATCTTGAATGAAGATAGAATACATCTCCAGGATATGCTTCACGTCCCGGCGGTCTTCTCAGGAGCAGGGACAGGGTACGATATGCCGTAGCGTGCTTACTTAAATCATCATAAATGATAAGTACATCTTCTCCACGTTCCATCCACTCTTCACCGATCGCACATCCTGCATATGGTGCGATATACTGCAGCGGTGCTAACTCACTGGCTGTAGCAGCAACAACAGTGGTGTATTCCATTGCATCATGTTCTTTTAATGTCTTTACGATACTTGCTACTGTAGAAGCCTTCTGACCGATGGCTACATAAATACAGTGCATATTCTGCCCCTTCTGGTTGATGATCGTATCAACCGCAATGGCAGTCTTACCTGTCTGACGGTCACCGATAATAAGCTCTCGCTGTCCACGTCCGATCGGCACCATAGAGTCAATCGCCTTGATTCCGGTCTGTACCGGAGTATCTACTGCCTGACGGTCGATTACACCGTAAGCAACTCTTTCTACAGGACGATACTTTTCTGTATCAATCGGTCCCTTTTCATCAATCGGCTGTCCTAATGCGTTAACAACACGTCCGGTAAGTGCATCACCAACAGGAACTTCTACTACTCTTCCGGTAGTTTTTACTACGTCTCCTTCGTTGACTGCGCGGGAATCTCCTAAAAGTACAACACCTACGTTGTCTTCCTCCAGGTTCATGACCATACCGTACACTTCACCCGGGAATTCCAGAAGTTCTCCCTGCATTGCATTCTCCAGACCATGAATACGTGCAATACCATCTGCCACCTGGATGACGGTACCGACATCTGTGGTTTCCAGCTTCGCCGTATAATTCTTAATCTGCTCCTTGATTACGGAACTGATTTCTTCCGGTCTTAAATTAACCAAGCCCAACTACACCTTCTTTCTCCACACTCAACTTTGATAATCCCTTGCTGAGCTTCTCAATCTGCGTTTTAAGACTGCTGTCTAACACTCTGTCTTCTATTCGGATAATCAGCCCGCCAAGTACAGACGGGTCTACCTGATAATCAACTTCAAAGGAAGTGTATTTTGTCGTCTCTAAAAGACGCTTTGTAAGTTTCTCCTTCTGACGGGCAGAAAGTTCTGTTGCGGAAACGACCTTTACCTTACCAATTCCCTTATATTCCTTCGCTTTATCTACGAAATATTCAAAAATCTTTGGAATGTCTTTCTGTCTGTCCTTTTCCACAATAATATTTAAAAATCCCAGTATCTCATCCGATGCCCGCCCGGAAAATATATTCTTCAGCAAGTCTAACTTCTCTATCTTGCTTACTTCCGGATGATTTAAAAGAGAGAGTAAGTCCGCATTCTCAAGAAGAATCTGCTGCAATGTCTGCACTTCGGATAAAAGGGCATCCATCTTGTTCTCCTCAGCTGCCAGCTCAAACAAAGCATTGCCGTAAATACTGCTTACTCGTTTAGCCATGTCTTATCCCCCATCTCTTTTAAGGTCTGCTCAAACAGAGCATTCTGTGTCTCCTCATCAACAGATGCCGCAATAATCTTCTCAGACATAAGCGCAGCAACCGTAATGATCTCCTGCTTCACTTCATCTTTGACACGTTTCTTTTCAAGCTCTGCTTCTTTCTTTGCATTATCCATGATACGGGCCGCCTCCGCTCGTGCATCTGCGATAATCTCATTCTCCCGCTGCATGGCCTTCTTTCTGGCATCACTTAAAATCTGTTCTGCCTCTTTATCGATTCGTTTTAACTTCGTATCATACTCATCTTTAAAACGAACTGCCTGTTCCCGACTCTCCTTCGCCTCTTTTTGTTCCTTCATTACCCGCTCTTTACGGTCATTCAAAATCTTTCTTACCGGATCAAGAAGCAGATAACTTGCAAGTAAGAACAAAATAAAGATAGCGAGCATCTGAAATGCTACCTGAAATAAAAGCTGTGGGTCCAGACCAAATATTCTGTTATCATACTTTAGGGCCTCTAATAACACTTTATGGCCTCCTTTCGAATTCTCGAGGACTCATCTTACAGCTTTCCGATCAATGGGTTAGCGTACAGAAGAATCAGCGCGATAACCAATCCGTAAAGACCTGTTGTCTCTGCTACGGCCTGTCCTAAAAGCATGGTAGACATGATATCACCTTTTGCTCCCGGATTACGTCCTACTGCTGAAGCACCATAACCAGCTGCAATACCCTGACCAACACCAGGTCCGATACCTGCGATAACCGCAAGACCTGCACCAATCGCGGAACAAGCTAAAACTAAACCTTCGTTTGTAATTCCTGTCATAATAAACTCCTCCTTAAATACACTTCACTCTTTTGTCAGCAAACCATTTCTTCTAAATTCTTACTCATAACGGTTCGCTACGAATACCATTGTCAACATTCCAAATACATACGTCTGGATTGCTCCGGAAAAGAAATCAAAATATGCATGTAGAAATGCCGGTATTCCAATCTTTGCAAACCACGGCATCAATGCGTACCACAGGCCCAGCATAATGGTTCCTGCTGTTACGTTACCGAACAAACGCAGTGACATGGAGACCGGCGTGGCAAACTCACTGATGATATTAATTGGGAGAAAGATTGGAAACGGATCTAATAAATCTTTTATGATTCCAAATCCCTTTGTCTTTATCCACGCATATTCAATCATCACAAATGTGATCAGCGCCAGACCGAATGTGGTTCCAAAATCTGCTGTTGGCGGCCGTAGTCCGAAAAGTCCTGAAATATTGGATAAAAAGATAAACGCCATCAGCGCCTCTACGTAATTCAGGTACTTCTTCGCATGAATACCCATGTTGTTCTCAACCATGGCATCCATCTTCTCTACGATCATCTCTACTACATTCTGTACAACATTCGGTTCGTCATAATTTTTCATGATCTCATGTCTGGCGAACAATATCAATGCCAGTAATATCAGACAGACGATCACTGTTGTAACCATAGTAGTATTAATAGAGAGGGTAGTCCCAAACAGCTTAAATTCATAATAACTATGGATAAAAAAATCCACATCGCTGCTTCCCATACCTTTACCTTCCTTTCTTATATAATTTTTTTGTTATATATACATTAGTATATGCATGGAAATGTGCAGATATCTTCAACCCAAGGATTCCAATGATGATTCCCGGAAAACTAAAATATCCTGAGCGCATTCCGATCCATGCAGCCAACAATATAACCGCTGATCTGAAAAGTGAGCCAAGTGCCATACTTCTTCCCGCCTTCTGTTCTGTCATCACAAGACAACGGTTCAGGCTTTTGTACATGCTCACACTAAGTCCGACCGCTACAGCTGTTCCAAGCAAAAGTCCCATACTGTAGCTGCCTTTATTCTCCACGACAAGAAGTCCTATTACTTCAAAAACAATACTGTATACAATACATCCGAAAATCAAATCAAATAAAGTCTCATTGTCTTTATTTATCCATCTTCTCCAGTTCACCTTTATCTGATTCTCCTTTCCTTCTCCCACTGATGCAAGTGAAAAATCTTTGCCAGCTGCACACAAATCTTTACTTTATAAAACGCATGATCATCATATAGCAGGAACGGAATCCCGCTAATATTCCCAACAGAAGAAACAGCGGAAAAATCCAGCTGATCTGCAGTCTCTCAGATAAAAACTTTCCAATGATCATACAAAGGAATATACAGGTCAGCATACTGATTCCCAACTGAGTGATCAACGCAAGCATCCTTAAAAAAGTATAGTCCTTCTTTCTTCGTATCATACAAGAAGTTCTCCGATAATTCTGTCTGCAACCGCTTCCATCAACGGCTCTAGTATGTCAAAACACTGCTGATATGTCTCTGGGTCTTCTTCTGTCACCTTCGGAATCTTCTCCTCTGCTTCTGTACTGTCTATATCTATGAATGTTCCTATTGACATATAGCTGGCTGTCTGTACATCAAAAGATTCTTTGATCTGTTCTGCCAGTCCTTTTGTAATAGTCAGCACCAGATCTGCTGATACAAGATCTTCTTCCGTAAGCTGAGCAGACCGGAAATTCTCTATGCTATAACCCTTTTCTCTTAAGATCTTTGCTGCTCCCGGAGCAACCGGCTCTGAGAAAAGTACAACCAGTCCTCTTGACACTACCTCTATATTCTGGCAGTTTCTCTTCTGCAATATACCTCGTAAAATACATTCTGCCATAAAGCTCCGGCCTATATTAGTCTCTCCCACTATAATAATCTTGCGATAATCCAAACTAATCCCTCCTATAGTGTAATCAGATGATAGCCGGCTGCCTTTAGCATACGGTTCATAATAGCATTCCCCAAACCTTGCTCAAAAAAACTCTCTGAATACATATAATCACATTCCAGATCATCAAATTCCCTGAGAATGCGGTACAGATTTGCCGCAACAGATTCCGGCTTCTGTCTGCTTCCAATACTTCTTAAAATATCCGCATGATAAGCATCCAACGTTTCGTCAGTTCCTATCACACCTACTTTATATCCCTCTTCCTTCTTCTCTCTGACAAGTTCATTAATCTTAGCGATCACTTTATCCTTATCACCTTCTACCAGAGTAAGCTGGCCTTTAGGCGCATAATGACGATACTTCATTCCCGGTGCCTTAGCTACAACGTCCTTCTTCATAGTACGTCCGGAAACTGCCGGATCAATCTTCACCTCCGGCAAAACTTCTTCTAACATATCCTTCGTAATATATCCCGGTCTTAAAATGGTCGGAATACCTGTACTCATATCAATGATCGTGGATTCAATCCCTATTCCGACAGCTCCTCCGTCAAGAATAAGAGGAATTCTGCCCTGCATATCCTCATATACATGGGATGCAAGTGTCGGACTCGGTCTTCCCGATGTATTCGCACTCGGAGCTGCGATCATTCTTCCACTCTCTCGGATAAAATCTCTTGCGATCGGATGAGACGGCATACGAATCGCGACCGTATGAAGTCCTCCGGTTGTCCCGTCCGGTACACAACTCTTTTTATTTAAAATAATTGTCAAAGGTCCCGGCCAGAACTTCTCCATGACTGCCTTCGCCTCATCCGGAACTTCTTCTGCAATCTCATACACCTGGCTGATATCGTGGATATGCACGATAAGAGGATTGTCCGAAGGTCTTCCCTTCGCCGCATAGATCTTAGCTGCCGCCTCTGCATTCAGGGCATCTGCTCCAAGACCATATACTGTTTCTGTTGGAAAAGCCACCAGACCACCTTCCCGGATAATCTCTCCGGCCTTTCTCAGTGCTGCCGTCTTCTGTTCTGACGACACACTCTCTATATTTAATAATTCTGTCTCCACAAATGTTCACCTCTGATATATTGATCAAACGCTGCCTAAACGACCGCGTTCCTGCACTTAGCACATTATAAAATCGACTATCTAAAAATATATTAACTGACTTTTGCATCATATCACGTTTTGGCTATAAAGTCAAAAAAGCCACCTTTACGTCTGTATTTTTCAGCACTTTTACACTCCCTACCGGTTATGTACTCTCTTTTTTTCTCATATATATAATGATATATATAATAATTAAGGATCTGCATTATGAAGATACATACGCATCCCATTATTCTATCTATATTGCTGTTTTGTTTTGCTGCCGGCGCATTCTTTGTCGGTCATATGGCTCTTTCTTATGCTACGTTCCAGGCAACAGAAAACTTCTATGTTCTTCTTGATGCCGGACATGGCGGAGCTGACCCGGGGAAAGTAAGTGCTTCCGGTATTAAAGAAAAAGATATTAATCTTGCTATTACTCTAAAATGTAAATCTGTCCTGGAACAGAATGGTATTAAGGTTATCCTGACCCGGAGTGAAGACCGAAGCCTCGAAGATGGCAGTTCCTCCAATAAAAAATCCAGTGATCTAAAAAAAAGAAAAGCGCTTATCAGAGAAAGTAAAATAAACTGTGCAGTAAGTATACATCAAAACAGCTTCCCTGATTCTTCTTCCTGCGGAGCCCAGGTATTCTATCACCCAAATTATCCCGAAAGCAAACGTCTCGCCGGTCTGATACAAGCACAGATGCACAGCCTTACAGGAATAGAAAACCACCGGAAAATTAAAGCAAATACTGACTATTATCTTCTTCGGGATAATGATACTCCGACTGTGATTGCTGAAGTCTGTTTCCTCTCGAATCCATCTGAAGCTGCTATGATTGCAGAAGAGACGATACAGGAAAAGGCAGCCTTTCAAATTGCTATGGGAATTATGCAGTTTCTGCACGTTCATCCGACGAATTCACCATCGATATTATCCGAAACCTAACTATTCAAGAATGCATCGTCTTCTCTAAAGCCTTCTCTTTTGTCAAAAGTACCATCTGAATAAAATATCTTCTGATATAAAGTATCTTTTGATATGACTATGGATATACGCAAGAATACCTCACATTCTTACTGCAAAATACGTTCCTATTCCGAAACTGATATCTCACTTACCTGTTACCAGCTGACTGATCATCCTGTATTCATCTGTTACTAGCTATATTACTAACTATGTTACTGCCTGTTTGCTCTGTATCCTCTCTTCACCGCCGGAAATACCAGCGCAAGCACAGTATACCATTTTTGTTTTTATTTTACAATATTTTCCTTGTGTATTTTCTTTCCTTTTTCTTAAAGTGCAATATTCCGCTATCTGCGGCACATTTTAACACTTTACAGTTTGGGGAATAATGTTTATACTATACACACACAGATATCTGTCAGCATATATCTGCACATATTTTAGAAAAAGCCGGCATCTGTGGCATATCACAGCATTGCCTATCCGTACCTGCTGACAGATTATTTTTTGAAAAAGGAAGTGATTTTATGAAATTAGAGAAATTAAGTGACACCCAGATACGCTGCACTTTAAGTAAAGAAGATTTAACCCAGAGACAGCTTCATCTTTCCGAGCTTGCCTATGGTTCCGAAAAAGCGAAAGAGTTATTCCGCGACATGATGCAGCAGGCATCCGCTGAGCTTGGATTTGAAGCAGAGAATATCCCACTTATGATCGAAGCAATCCCAATATCTAATGACTGCCTCGTTCTGGTAGTTACTAAAGTAGAAGACCCTGACGAACTTGATACTCGATTTTCAAGATTCTCTAAAATAAATATGGATGACTCATTTGACGAAGACTTTTCTGAGATAGACGATGATGATTTCGATACCATCGATTTTCTCGATGACGAAGAAGATGACGACGAGATAGATGATGAACCTCTTCCCTTCTCTTCTTCAGAAGATTTAGACAGTTCTGATTCCTATCAGACCAGCTCTTCTAAAGCAGACTCTTCCAAGGAACGCTCTGCCATCGATGAAGCACTGGATTTGATCGCACCTTTCACACAGGCGATTGCCCAGGCTAAAAAAGATGCCCTCAAGAAAAAGAACGAAAAGAAAACAGCCGCTCACGACTGTCAGTATTACTCTTTCCGTAACTTCTCCCAGGCATCCCAGCTTGGTTCTTTCCTGGCTCCATTCTATGAAGGAGAAAGTTCCCTGTATAAAGATTCTGTTTCTAATAATTACTATATGATCCTGCGGAAGGCAGAAAGTCAGGAAGATGCCTTCCACCGCGCCTGCAATATTGCCGCAGACTTTGGTGTGAGAATCTCCGCATCTTATGCGACACCAGCATATTTCAGAGAGCATTTTCAGACGATACTCGCAGAGAATGCCATTGAAATGCTCTGTGAGCTGGTTTAAGATTTCATCACATATGCTAAAAAATGACCTACCCCAGATGCTTCGAAGCTGTATCCGGAATAGGTCATTTTCGTCTGTACTAAATTTACAATTTAAATCTACAACTTAGAGATTATTTGTCTTTATTTGCAAGGTAATCATTGATGCGTTTTAATACCTGATCAGCATCCATTCCATGTACCATGCAAGCTTCTTCTAAGCTTTCCATAGCGGAAGATGGGCATCCTACACAGTGCATTCCTGCTGCCATTAAGATTGCTGCGATTCCCATATCCATCTGAAGCATTTCACCAATTAATGTCTGTTTTGTAATCTGCTGTGCCATAAATATATACCTCCAATTCGTATATTGCTTATGCTCCTGCGAGCTATCAAGCGGTTTTATCTGTTTATTTTGACTTTTGCAAGCCTGAATTTCAGTATAATACATGAAAGAAAAAAGTTCAACTGTTAGATTGTCAGTTATTCTTGATTATTTCTCAAAAACTGTCTTTTTTAGAAAGTTTATAACTGTTCAGGCACAAAATTAAATACAGATATACGGCTTATTTTTCAATGGCTTTAATAAGATTGATCATTTCAATCGCACTTACAGCACAATCATAACCTTTGTTTCCTGCTTTTGTTCCTGCACGTTCGATTGCCTGCTCGATATTTTCTGTTGTAAGAATTCCGAACATTACCGGAACGCCTGCCTGCAGACCAACCTGTGCAACACCTTTGGATACTTCATTACATACATAGTCATAGTGGCTTGTTGATCCTCTGATTACTGTTCCCAGAGCGATTACTGCATCATATTTACCTGTCTTAACCATTTTTTCACAGATTAATGGAATTTCGAATGCTCCTGGTACCCATGCTACATCAATGTTTTCTTCTGAAATTCCATGACGTACAAGACCATCAATTGCGCCGCCTAATAACTTAGATACAATAAACTCATTGAAACGTGCACACACGATTCCGATTTTCTCTTTTTTTCCTACTACATTTCCTTCGATTACATGATATGCCATCTTTTTATCCTCCATTTATTTTAAATATTTAACAAGTTGTTCTTTATAAAGTCTAATCGGACAAAGCTGCTTTATTTAGTATTTTGTGTAATGTCCCATCTTTTCCTGCTTTGTTTTCAGGTAGAATAAGTCATCGGAGTTCGCCTCGATGATAATCGGAACACGCTCTACAATCTCGATACCGTATCCGGATAATCCAACTACCTTTGCCGGGTTATTTGTCATAAGACGAAGTTCTTTGATTCCAAGGTCTGCAAGAATCTGTGCACCGATTCCGTAATCTCTTAAATCTTCCGGGAATCCTAATGCAAGGTTCGCTTCTACAGTATCCATTCCTGTATCCTGAAGCTGGTATGCTTTTAACTTATTGATAAGACCGATTCCACGACCTTCCTGACGCATATATAAGAGAACACCGCGGCCTTCTTTTTCGATCATCTGGATTGCTGCGCGGTACTGCTGTCCACAGTCACAACGACGGGAACCTAATGCATCACCAGTAAGACATTCTGAATGTACTCGGCATAATACCGGTTTACCGTCTGACACATCACCTTTTACGATGGCAACGTGATGCTCTCCATTTAACTTATTAACATATCCAAAGATACGAAAATGTCCATAGTGTGTTGGAAAATCTGCTTCTGCTTCACGACTTACGAAACATTCTGTCTTTCTTCTATACTGAATCATATCAGCAATTGTGATAAGCTTTATGTCGTATTTCTTTGCAAATTCTACGAGATCAGGAAGCTTTCCTACAAAGCCGTCTTCGTCAAGAATATCACAGCAAAGTCCTACCGGACGAAGTCCTGACATAACTGCTAAATCTACTGCTGCTTCTGTAAATCCTGTTCTCTTTAATACGCCGCCCTTTCTTGCTACCTTCGGGAACATATGACCCGGCATACGGAAATCTTCCGGTCTGGCATCTTCCTTTGTTGCAGCGATAACTGTTGCGGAACGATCCTGTGCGGAAATTCCTGTTAGTGCATCTGCTTTATCAAAGGATACTGTAGATACGGATGGCTCTCCGTCTGTTCCCTGCCAGATCAATGCCTCTAATCCAAGCTGTCTTGCTACATCTTCAGACATCGGCATTGTAATTAAACCTTTGGCATTCGTTGCCATAAAGTTGATAACTTCTGGTGTGGCAAATTCGCCGGCTACCAGAAGGGAACCTTCATTCTCCATATCGTCATCGTCTACTGCGATAACCATCTTTCCTGCTTTATAATCAGCAATTGCTTCTTCGATTGTGTTAAACTTAATGTCGCTCATTTATCCTAGGTCCTCCCTTAATTAGAATCCATTTTGTCTGAGAAAATCCATTGTAATGCCCGTTTTCTCTGTCGTGCCCTCTTCTTCCTCATCCGGTATACTTCCATACTGAAGAAGCTTCTCAACATATTTACCTACCATATCATTCTCAAGATTTACGGTGTCTCCCGGCTTCTTGTCAAGAAGGGTCGTATTCTGTCCCGTATGTGGAATAACAGAAACTGCAAAGCTCTTATTATCAACCTTTGCTACGGTAAGACTTACTCCATCGATCGTGATAGAGCCTTTACTTATAATATATTTTAATATTGCTGCAGAAGTATCTATCGTGATCCATACAGCATTATCATCCTTCTTCATGGAAGAAATAGTTCCTGTTCCATCAACATGTCCTGCTACGATATGTCCGCCAAATCTTCCGTTTGCCGCCATCGCTCTCTCAAGGTTGACCTTGCTTCCGCTCTTTAACTCACCAAGATTCGTTCGTCTTAATGTCTCATGCATCACATCTACAGAATAATTATTCTTTCCAATAGATACTGCTGTGAGACAGACACCGTTAAGCGCTACACTGTCACCCAGATGCAGATCTCCTAAAACAGTACTTGCTTTAATTGTAATGACTGCGGAATTCGCACCTTTTTTAATGCTCTGGATTTCTCCTACTTCCTCAATAATTCCTGTAAACATACAATCTGCCTTTCTATGCTTCTATACAATTTGACTTCTTTTATACCAGATCACTGCATGCTTTGTACTTTCGTAATCTTCAAAAACATTCATAATCTGCTCATTTTCTTCGAAAACTGCCGATTACTGCAATTCCTGCGCTTTTTCGTATTCCAGTAAAATATCCTGCCCGAATTCCTGCATTCCTATTCTCTTAAACTGCCATGCATCGGCTGCCCGGGTAAGTCCCTGTCCTTCTACCGGAGTCTTTGCCTGTGCCCCTCCAAAAATCTTAGGAGCAATATAACAATATATTCTGTCCACGATTCCTGCCTGCAATGCACTCTCGTTAAGCTGACCACCGCCTTCTAAAAGGATACCATCAATCTTACGTGCCCCAAGTTCCTTCATCAGAACCGGCAGGGAAATCACTTCTTTTTGTTCTTCTGTTATATCCGCTGTCGTTACTCCCGGAATCCGTAATACTTCCACACCCTTTTCCTGAAGCTGTGCTGCCTTCTCTTCATCGGCATCCGGCAGACACGCTATAATAAGTGGCTGCTGTCCGGCAGTTCGTACAAGCTGGGAGTCCATCGGAATCCGCAAATGACTATCAGCAATAATACGAATCGGGTCTCTTCCGCCTTCTATACGGCAGTTGAGCATCGGGTCATCCGCAAGAACTGTTCCGATTCCTGCCATAATACCTTTATAATGATTACGAAGCGTCTGAACATGTGCCCTTGATTCCTCGCCGGTTACCCACTTAGAATCCCCGGTATAACAGGCAATCTTGCCATCCATCGTCATCGCATACTTCATCGCAACATATGGTATTCCAGTACGGATATAGTGGAAAAACACATGATTCATCGCATCACATTCTTCTTTAAGAAAATGTGGAATCACCTCGATTCCTTTCTCGCGAAGCATCTGGAATCCCTTACCGGATACTAAAGGATTCGGATCGTCTGAACCAACAACTACTCTCGCAATCTTCTCCTCAATAATCGCTTCCGTACAAGGAGGGGTCTTCCCGTAATGGCAACATGGCTCTAATGTTACATAGATCGTACTGCCTTCTAGACTGTTTCCTCTCTTCTTCGCATTCGCTATCGCATTACGCTCTGCATGAAGCTGTCCATAACATTCGTGATAGCCCTCACCGATAATCTCACCGTCTCTTACAATAACAGCTCCAACCAGTGGATTCGGGTTCACATGGCCACTTCCCTTCTTCGCCAGTTCTATGGCTCTTCTCATATACTTCTCTTCCGGCATGTCTCAAACCTCCTGCAAGTAAAATCAGATAAAAAATCAGATAAAGAAAGAAGCCTGTAAAATAAAAATACCCTGAAATCTACATCGATAAATTTCAGGGCTATAATTATCTTAATCATTCATAATACTTACATAGTCTCTTTCTTCTTCTCACATCCGGACTGTACCGTCGGCTCCGGAATCACACCGGATCATGCTGTCGCTCGCGGGCTTACGCTTCTTTCTAATATCAAAACACAAATCAAAAACGCTTACCGCCGGTCGGGAATTACACCCTGCCCTGAAGAATATTTATTTCCATGGGTATTATAGCGCATTATGCTATATTATTCAACTATTTTTTATACATTTTTCACAAAACATTTTACCCAAAACTCTTTTTGCATGATCTGTATCAGGAATTCAAGTCAAGCCGCCGTCACTCACCACCTAAAAGAGGTGGGGGTCTTCTCGACTGAGATAAATCACTTTCCACCAATCTGTTCTTCATAAACACTGATAAGATTTACGTTATATTTTTCTACTTCATTCAGACAGGAAGTATCAAAATCATTCGCCGCAATCTGTGGAACATACCACTGCTGCCGTTTAAAATACTCCTGTAACTCCTGATCGTTAAACATTCTTCCATGACGGGCAAAGATTTCATTCCTTGTAATCTTCAATCCATACGAATCAAGAATCGACAAATCCTGTAATGTGTACTTTGTTACCGTTGTATAGGATAAATGATCTGCTTTCTCGTAGCGGTTTGAACTCTTCTCATTTCCCTGAATAAGATATACCTTTGCATCTGCCTCACTGACTTCTGTATCGGAATCTGAATCTGCAGCCGCATTCGTATTCTTATCCGAGTCAGTGGCAGAATCAAGAAACTCTTCTATGTTTAAACTCTCTTCTGTACTCTTCTCTTCCTGCGAGCCCTCCTGTGATTCTGTATCCTGCTTCTGTTTCTTCATATATTCTGTATCGGCAGCAGCAACCAGCTTTGCCTCTTCATTCTTCTTAACCATCTTAAACCCAATAATTACAATTCCTACAACAGAAAAAATGATGATTGCCGTAAAAATCATCAATCCTATCGTTTTATATCTCTGTTCATCACTTCTCATTCATCTAGCCTCCTTTTGGGGCACTACCCATGTCCTATCTGGATTGCTTTACCAACATTATAAATGAATTTCCATTTGTATACAACCCCAAACGTCAATAGTTAAAAGTAATTTAATATCTTACAAAATTTAATACAATTTTTCTCTCAGTTTATGCTTGATATTAAAAGAAATCTAGTATAGAATAAGGAATACAGAACATAAAGTTCAATTTATCTAATCTAAAGGAGGATACTATAATGGCATATGTAATTTCTGATGATTGTATTAGTTGTGGAACTTGTGAAGGTGAATGCCCAGCAGGCGCTATCAGCGAAGGTGATGGAAAGTACGTTATCGATGCAGATACATGCATGGATTGCGGTTCTTGTGCAGGCGTTTGCCCAGCAGGTGCTATCAGCCAGGAATAATTCGTTACGATTAACGAAGTGTAAAGAAGACATCGTGAATGCGGTGTCTTTTTTATTTGTTTTAATTCAAGAATGCTCCGGCATTCTTTTTCAAGTCGAGCCGCCTGAAAGAGGTGGGAGTCTTCTCAACTGAGATAAAAGCCTGATATAACATTTATGATGCTATGCCAGGCTTTTTTATATTCTCGTTTATCAAAAAGATGTCACGAAAGTATATATTATAATTTCCGCTTATTTTTACGGAAAAACAGGCTCTTTTTTCTTGTACCATCTTTGGATACCGCTACTTCCTGTCTTGCTTTTTGAACACTTCGGATCGTTTCATCCAGCCGTTTATATCGTTCCTCTTCGCGCTGTTCCTGCTCTACCATCAGT
Organism: Anaerobutyricum soehngenii; assembly: GCF_009697165.1. Taxonomy (NCBI): domain Bacteria; kingdom Bacillati; phylum Bacillota; class Clostridia; order Lachnospirales; family Lachnospiraceae; genus Anaerobutyricum; species Anaerobutyricum soehngenii. Next base: position 63,677 of record NZ_VULP01000015.1, read on the forward strand.
TCGTCTACTTCCCGAAGCATTTTATTGCAGAGATGATTTCCCATGGCATCTCCAAGGTTTTCTGCCTGTTCGCGAAGTGCTTTACCAACGATCCTGCCCATAATATCTTCAAATTGCTGCATTTTCGCTTCTCGTTCTGCAACAGCGGCATCTTCTGTTTTATTATGAATCGCAATCACTTTGCAGTTTTTTCCAGAATCAGCTTCTGTCTCTTCTCTGTTTCTTCCTGCTATGTTTTTATTTTTTTCTTCGATTTCTTTTCTTCTGTTTTCTTTTGGTGTATCTTGTCTTTGTACCTCTTCTCTTTGTGTTATTTCTTTTTGCCTTGCCTGTTCTAGCTGTTCTAATTCCTGATTCTCAAGTTCTTCCTGTGTTGTCAGTAGTTTATGTATATCAATCAGCTTTTTTTGCTCTAAATCCGGCAGTACTTCTTTGACTGCTTTTAATTGAAAGCCTTTGTTCTTTAATTCTTTGATACAGTGTAACAGCTGTATTTCTTCTTCACGATAATAGCGGTGCCCCAGTTCATTTCTTGGTATTTTAAGTTCAAGTTCCTCTTCCCAGTAACGAAGGACATGATTTTCCACCGACAAAAGCCGGGCGGCTTCTGAGATGGTATATTTGTTTTCTTTCATAATATGATCCGCTCCTGTTCCACACAATATATTTTACCTGAAACATACTCAAGCATGGTTTTATTATAGCAACTTTAAGAAAGCACTCTCAATGCCATTCGTCCTCTAAATAAAGATAATTACTGACAAATACGGGCAAAAAAAGCAGGTTATCTACATAACCCGCTCTTTATTCGCAAACTTCGTATACTGACCAAGCCATACCAGCTCGACACTTCCGGTAGAACCGTTTCTCTGCTTGGCAACAATTACTTCTGCCAGATTCTTTTTCTCGGTATCCGGATTATAATATTCATCTCTGTACAGGAACATAACCACATCGGCATCCTGCTCGATCGCTCCTGACTCTCGAAGGTCTGAAAGCATCGGTTTATGATCCTGTCTTGCCTCTACTGCTCGCGAAAGCTGCGAGAGGGCAATGATCGGAACATCCAGTTCCCTTGCTAAAACTTTAAGTGCTCTGGAAATCTCGGAGATTTCCTGCTGTCTCGATTCATTCCTTCGGGATTCGCTTCCGGTCATAAGCTGAAGGTAATCGATCACGACCAGCTCTATTCCGTATGTCTGCTTGTATTTTCGACATTTAGAACGAATCTCTGCCAGCGTTGTCGCTGTATCATCAATGATAAGCTTTGAATTACCGATAAGGGCAGCGCCCTCTAAAAGCTTTTCCCAGTCGGAATCTCTTAGATCACCGGTTCGCATCTGCTGAGAATCTACCATGGATTCTGATGCCATGAGTCTTGTTACAAGCTGTTCTTTTGACATCTCAAGACTGAACATGGCAACGGCATGATTATCTTTAAACGCTGCATACTGTGCAATATTAAGGACGAATGCTGTCTTTCCCATTGCCGGACGTGCAGCCACAAGAATAAGCTCTGCCGGATGAAGGCCGGTCAGTTTATAATCAAGCTCTGTAAAACCAGTAGCTACACCGGTAACCCGCCCTTTTGTCTTTGAGGCTTCTTCTATCGCACTTAAAGAATTCAAAACGATCTGCTGAATTGGAACAAAGTCTGACATACGGTTTCGATTCTGTAGAAGACCGAAAATATCTTTCTCTGTTTTTTCAAGAATCGCTTCCGTATCTTCTTTCCCAAGATAACATTCATTCCCGATATTCTCCGTCACCTTAATCAGTGCACGTAACGTTGCTTTATCGTGAACGATCTTTGCATACTGTCCAATATTGGCTGCTGTAGGAACTACTTCTACCAGATCACGAAAAAAGTCAAGACTCATCAGTTCTTCCGGAACTTCCTTTTCTTTTAGCTTATTCTGGAGAGTAATCAGATCGACTGCCTTTCCTTCCCGGTAAAGTTCTACCATTGCCTCAAATACGATTCCGTACTGGCGCTGATAAAAGTCTTCCTTCGTGAGGATATCTTCTGCCTCAACGATAGCATCCCTGTCCATCAGCATGGAACCTAAAACGGAACGCTCCGCCTCCTCACTGTGAGGCTGTATTCTTTTTATAAAATTCTCGTCTACTGTTGGCATTGATGATCCTTTCTAAGACGGCGGGAATTGAGATTATAATCTCAATTCCCGCCTGTCTTCTGATGCGTTACTGGGGTTGCTATTTTATAGTTTCCTATATAGCTTTAGTATAACAACACCACTAAAATATAGAAATATTTTAAAAGTTCATTATAAGAAATATGAATTTTTAATATTACTTTTCTGTTACTTTTACTTTAAGTTCTGCAGTTACTTTAGGATGTAACTTAATCTTTACATTATGAACACCAAGGCTCTTGATCGCTTCATTTACGGAAATCTTCTTTTTATCGATATCGTAACCAAGCTGTTCTTTCGCTGCTGCGGCAATTTCTTTTGTGGAGATTGCACCAAATGTACGTCCGCCTTCTCCGACCTTCATCTTAAGCTCTACACTCTTATCTTTGAGTTCTTCTGCAAGAACTTTCGCTGCTGCTAACTGTTCTGCTGCCACCTTATCTTCATGTGCCTTCTGAAGCTTTAAATCATTGATATTTTTGCTGGTAGCTTCTACACCTAGCTTCTTTGGAAGGATAAAGTTTCTTGCATATCCTGCATTCACTTCCACTAACTGACCTTTTTTCCCAAGAGACTTTACGTCTTCTAATAAAATAACTTTCATTTTAATCCTCCTATATTGTTAATGTCCTCACAAAATCAAATGTATTCAAGTCGAGCCGCCTGAAAGAGGTGGGAGTCTTCTCGACTGAGATAAAGACTCTGAGAGTACGTATTTAGAAATCTTATATATCACCATCTTCACGCATCTGCTGCAAAACATCTTCTAACTGCCGCTTTGCTTCTTCAAGGGTAACATCTTTTAACTGGGCCGCCGCCATCGTAAGATGACCACCGCCATTGAACTTCTCCATGATGACCTGTACATTAAGCTCATCAATGGAACGCGCACTGATATATATACAGTCCTGTAACGATGTCAAAACAAAACTTCCCCGGATTCCCTGTATATTTAACAATGCATTGGCCGCCTTCGCCCCAACAACAGTCGCTCCGGATACATTTGCTCCATCGAATGTGGAAATGGCAAATTCATTCATGTAAATCTCAGCCTTGTTAATAATGGCTGTCCGTATCCGGCAATGTTCCATATCTTCACGAAACATCTTTCTTACGCGGGTCACATCTGCACCTGCTCTTCTTAAAAAAGCCGCCGCCTCAAAAGTACGGACACCTGCTTTTATAACAAAATTATCGGTGTCTACGAGAATACCGGAATACATGGCATCTGCCTCGATATTCTTAAGCTTCGGCTTATCTACGATATACTGTAAAATCTCCGCTACCATCTCACAGGTTGACGATGCGTACGGTTCTACATAAGAAACAACTGCGTTCTTTATCGTTTCATTATTCTGTCTGTGGTGATCAAGAACAACAATCGTTGAGACAGACTTTAAAAGCTCCGGACACTCTGTCATTGCCGGAAGATTGACATCTACAACAATGAGCATCGCTGACTTATCTTTAAGAAGCAGCGCTTCCTCATTCGTTACAAAAATATCTTCCTCTTCCTCTGCCCGCTCTTTGTAGATTCCCTCTACGATCGGTTCTATCGCCGGACAATCCTTATCCATAACAATATATGTGCTCTTACCTAAAGTCTTTGACAGACGATAAATACCAAGAGCCGCACCGACACAGTCTGCATCCGGATTCTTATGTCCCATGACAAAAATCTTATCATGCGTAAGCATGATCTCACGCAGTGCATGCGCTTTCACTCTTGCCTTTACTCTTGTACTCTTCTCTACTTTCTGTGTCTTGCCTCCGTAATAGGAAATCGTGTCCCCATCTCTCACTACTGCCTGGTCTCCACCTCGGCCAAGGGCAAGATCCATTGCCATTCTTGCACTTTCATATGTTTCGGTATAGCTTCCTCCATTCACACCAACACCAATACTTAATGTCATGGACAGCTCATTACCAATATTGATCAGACGAACCTCATCAAGAATAGAAAATTTAGATTCCATCAGCTCTTCGAGCTTCTCTTCCTCAAATACAAAGAGAAACTTATCCTTCTCGAAACCTTTGATGATCGCATCAAGTCCCTGCATGTACTTCATAATCTTTCGTTCTACTAATGCAAGTAAAAGCGACTGCCTTACTTCTTCCATATTTTCAAGAACTTCTTCGTAATTATCAATATAGATCAGTCCTGCAACCAGACTCTTCTTCTTCGACTCTTCCTCATATCCACGAAGCTGCGTCTCATCAAAAAAGTAAAATACCTGAAGAACGTCTCCTTCAGCCCCATCATCCTGAATCTCTTCCTCTTTTCCACGTTCCAGATTCTTAAATACCATACTCTTACATTCCACATGATATTTATGTTCTTCCTGTGTGATACAGTATTCTTTCGTCTGTCCATTCTGTGGAAAAACCTTTTTGTAAAGGCCCGGAAAGATCTGTGTGATACTCTTCTTTATGATCTTTTGTCCCGCGATTTCTGAAAACTGTTTATTATACCAGATAATCGTTCCTGACTGGTCTGTCATTACATACGGCACCGGCAGTTCTTTAAGAATCTGCTTCTGAATCTGACTCTGTTCAAACCCTGCCGTAAGCAATTCATTATTAATCATCTTTTCTGTATATTCATAACACAAAACAGATGCAATAAGATATATGACATCTCCTACTAAGATCGTATATCCGAGACCGGGATTCACTTCAATCACACCTAAGGCCGCTACCAATATAAAGACCACCACAATAATAGGCAGCCATAAATTCAGTGCGACCTTTCTTGATATATTCTTTTCTCGTTTCATTTCTTTCTCCCAATTAGGAAATATACATTGTTTCCAGCTCACATGCAAACCCTCTATGTGGCCTGCAGCTGAGCAGCAACCTCTCTGATTCTAAATTGTTACAGATATAGTATAAGTTATTATAGCACTGTTTTTCCTAATTTAAAAGCAAAAAAACATCCCTGCTGTGATTCGCCCCTAAAACTCTCCGGCAAAAAATGCTGTAAAGTTGTTTTATATCTTCAATTTTTTCAGATTTTAATCCTTAATGAATCCTAATGAATCATTGCGATTTTTGTCAAAATTCAGTATAATAAACATCAGTAATATTTCATTTAAGGGAGGTTCGTATGAACGATAAATTTTCACTATTAAAAAAAATGCATCGTCTTTCCGGTATTTTAGTTCACCCAACATCCTTACCAGGTAAGTTTGGCGTTGGAGATTTAGGTCCGGAAGCCTATCGTTTTGTAGATTTCTTACAGGAAGCCGGACAGCATTTATGGCAGACACTTCCTCTTGGCCCTACCGGAGGACATAATAGTCCCTATCAGTGCTTCTCCTCTTTTGCAGGGCAGCCATTACTGATCAGTCCAGAACTTCTTCTGCAGGAAGGTCTTCTTGCGGAGTCGGACTTAAGTAATGTTCCTGCTTTCCCGGAAGAAGAAGTTGACTTTACGGCTGTACAAGCATACAAAGAAGAACTTTTCAAAAAGGCATTTACCCGTTTTAAAGAACTTCCGGAAGACAGCGAGCTTAAATCTGAACTTGCTCTTTTCTGTAAAAGCTCTCACTGGTTAGATGATTATGCTATGTTTATGGCAATTAAGAAGTCCAAGGACGGACTTCACTGGTTAGAATGGGAGAAGAAATACCGCAAACCAACGAAATCTCAGAAAGCTGTCATCGAACGTGACCTTGAAGATGAGATTCTTTATGAGAAGTTCCTCCAGTGGACATTCTTCCGCCAGTGGAGCCAGCTCAAAGCTTACGCAAATGAGCGCGATATCCTTTTAATCGGTGATATCCCGATCTTCGTTTCTGGTGACAGTTCTGATGTGTGGGCTGAACCAAGATTATTCCAGGTAGATTCTGATGGATTCCCAACCGTTGTAGCCGGAGTACCACCAGACTATTTCAGCGCCACCGGACAGTTATGGGGGAATCCTCTTTATGACTGGAAATACCACAAAAAGACCAATTATACATGGTGGATGGATCGTTTTAAGACACAGTTCTTATTAAGTGATATCGTTCGTATTGACCATTTCCGCGGTTTAGAAAGCTACTGGGAGATTCCTGCTGATTCTGAAACTGCTTTAAATGGCAAATGGGTTGATGGACCGAAGGATGATTTCTTTGAAACATTAATTCAATCTTTTGGAGAAGAACCACCTATCATCGCAGAAGATCTCGGTATTATTACAGATGAAGTTCGTGCATTACGTGATAAGTTCGGATTACCAGGTATGAAGATTCTTCAATTCGCTTTTGAAGATGATGACAGCAATTATCTTCCTTATAATCAGCCATATAACTGCGTATGCTATACAGGAACGCACGACAACGATACAACAACAGGCTGGTACGCCTCTGCTTCCGAAAAAGCCCGCGATAAAGTACGCCGTTACATGAACACCGACGGCTCCCAGATCAGCTGGGACTTCATCCGTACCTGCTTCGGCACTCCTGCCCGCTTTGCTTTAATTCCTATTCAGGATCTGTTCTGTCAGGGAAGTGAATATCGTATGAATACTCCGGGAAAAGTAGAAGGCAACTGGGCTTATCGCGTGAAGAAAGAACTTCTTACCAGCGATGTTGCAAAACGTCTTTATGACGTAACAAAACTTTACGGACGTTAAAACGTAAGAAAGGGGGAAATCATGACTTTTCGTTCTATCTGTATTGCAGTTTATGTATTTTTTTATTTGATCTTTACAACTCCGGAAAGGATTCGTTTAAAAAAGCTTGAACAGACTGACCCACAGAAGGCTTCTCGTATCGCCCAGGAACATGTTCAAAAGGTATTTCGACATCTTTTAAAAATATCCGGTGTCACAATCGAGGTAAATGGACTCGAAAATATCCCCGATGAAGCTGCTCTTTTCGTTGGAAACCACAGTAGCTACTTTGACATCATCGTTACCGGCGCTGCCATTCCCGGCGGTGTAGGCTTTGTAGCAAAGGACAGCCTCGGAAATATTCCAGGACTTTCTTCCTGGATGAAGCGCATTCACTGTCTGTTTTTAGACCGCAAAGACATCCGCAAAGGATTACAGACCATCCTTGAAGGCGCAGAATATCTAAAAGAAGGATATTCCATGTGTATTTATCCGGAAGGTACAAGAAGTACAAACGGAGAACTTGGAGAATTCAAAGGCGGCAGCCTGAAAATGGCTCAAAAAGCCAAAGCCCCTATTGTTCCTGTTGCCATCCGCGGCACTAGAGACATCTTTGAAAATAATCCGGGGCTTCGCGTCTGTCCATCTCACGTAACGATTTCATTCGGCACACCTTTTAAAATCTCTGAACTCCCAGCCGCAGAAAAGAAATTTGCGGGCGAACATGCAAAACAGGCGATCGCAGATATGCTTGCTCAACAATAAATAGTGAAAAAATAGCATAAAACTGTAATTTTTTCTTTTCAATTAACGTAAATAATGTTAGAATGAAATTTGTGTTATCAAAAAGAAGGAGCTTCCAATTTTTCTTTACTGCACTTACTTTTGCAGAAGATTTTGGAAGTACCTAACAATGTACAGGAGGAATATTATGAACCCATGGATCGTTTTTGCAATTATCCTTTTAATTGCACTCGCCATTCTCGGATTCCTTTATTACAAAGGTTCCAAGCTTCAGAAAGAACAACAAGAACAAAAAGAACAGTTATTCAGCGCCGCTACTCCGGTCACTATGCTCGTAATAGATAAAAAGAGACTCCCTTTAAAAGATTCCGGTCTTCCACAGATTGTTATTGACCAGACTCCAAAGAGAGCACGCCGCGCTAAAGTGCCTGTAGTAAAAGCTAAGATCGGACCAAAGGTTACAAGTCTTATCGCTGATGAGAACGTATATGACTTAATCCCGGTAAAAGCTGAGATTAAAGCAATGATCAGCGGCATTTACATCACAAGCATCAACAACTTCCGTAAAGCTCCGGTTCCAAAACCAGAGAAAAAAGGAATGATGGCTAAGCTTCGTAAAAAGGCTGATGATTTATCCACTAAATAAGTTTGTTTTTGTGTGAACAGACAGACGAAACCCCGAAAAAATAATATTACAATTTGCTCTATTTCGCTGCGGAGAAAATGCTCAGTCGCATTTTTCCTTGCTCCGAAGCCGTAAATTGTAATATTATTTTTTCGGGGTTTCTGTTTGTTGAAACAAAAATCAAATTGTGAATGGAGTGGGTCAACTACCCACGACCTAAAGGTCATGGGCTTGTAACTGCCCAGTCGTACTAACGGCTTACACCTCCGACCTTTAATCCCCGATAGATATTGCTATCTAAAGTGGCGTTACATCACAGGGTGGTTGACAGCACCCTTTGTAGCAGAGTTTACTCTGTTACAACTGTATCAGGTACTTGGCTATCTGCAAGATAGTCTATTCCCATACGATACAGATTCATAGCTCCAATGCGGTCATCATTAG
>NZ_VULP01000016.1:0-70488 GCF_009697165.1 Anaerobutyricum soehngenii
AGAGCATTGTTTTGGTGTGCCGTCAAGGGTGGCGTACGCTGCCGAAAGCTAACATATCTGCAATTTTCAAGGTTCCGATGGAGCCTTTTTTTCAGCTCCATTTTTTCATAGGCTACTTTACACTACCAATTTAATAAAAAGAATACTCCTTGATGGAATATATTATATAAAAAATAGAGATACCTGTTTTTTACAAGTATCCCTATATTCTATCAATTATCTGATAGCTCTCTATTCATTTTCATATTTAAGATTCTTTGTGTCCCTCGTACCGAGGTCTAACGCTACAATAACAGTTATCTTGTTCACAATCTCTTTTTTTCTGTGATTTTCATTAACTGTATTGAAATTATAATATTCTGCAAAGTGTGTAAATTCAAGGATTTCTACATATGATCGTCTTGTATCTCTTCCATCGGGTCGATGTGACTTACCGCCCCATACATATCTCTTCCGACTACCTTTTTATCTTCTCTTTCCTTCTCAATAAGATCACTCAGCACTCTCTTTACCTGCGTAGACTTCGCAATATTCTCCAGACGGATAACTGGGGTGGAACGGTCTTTTGTGTGAAGCTCAATCGTTCCTGTTCCAAAAATACGCTGTGGAAGACTGCGGTATAATGTAATATCTGTAATACGATATAACAGACACTCATCTTCTCTTGAAGAAAGAAATCCGCTATTTACATATAATCTTCCATTCCCCACTGTATATTTTGTAAAACTAATCGGGAACCATAAATGATGCTTTCTGTCCTCCCAGATATTTGCTGTAACTTCTCTGATTTCTCCATTTTCTGCTTTTCCCATAATATGCCTCCTTCTATATTTTCGTTCTTTTATCCAACATATCACATTCTCATTTTCCATGCAAGTATGCCTGACGTTTTGACATTCCCTTCTTATCTATGGTATCATGAAAAGGTTGCAAATCCTACTATTTTTCAGATATTTTTGCCGCAATATCATTCTATACTTTTATATTTTTCATGCAAAGCAGATACATTTCTTTTGCATGGATTATTTAAAAGTATAAATATTATTTCAGGAGGAATTTTACTATGGCTTTTGATGGCGTTGTAATAGCCAATATTGTATATGATATGAACCGCCTGCTTACCGGCGGACGCATCTACAAAATCTATCAGCCGGAAGCGGACGAACTGCTTCTTGTTGTAAAAAATAATAAAGAAACCTATCGACTACTGATTTCTGCTGGAGCAAGTCTTCCACTTATCTATTTTACTACAAAGACAAAGGCAAATCCTATGACCGCCCCAAACTTCTGTATGCTGCTTCGAAAATATATCAGCAACGGAAGAATTATCGAAATCACACAACCTGGTATGGAACGAATCGTTGAGATCACAATCGAACATTTAAATGAACTTGGTGATACCTGCCGTAAAAAAATGGTTATCGAAATCATGGGAAAACACAGTAATATTATTTTTATTGATGAAAAAAACATGATTATCGACAGTATCAAACATATTTCCAATCAGGTAAGTTCTGTAAGAGAAGTTCTACCAGGAAGAACTTATATCGCCCCTCCAGGAAAAGGTAAGATTTCTCTTAATGATCTATCTGTTGAATGGATGGAAAATACACTGCTTGTCAAACCAGTTTCTGTACAAAAAGCAGTCTATGGCAGTATTTCCGGTATCAGTCCTGTGCTTGCCAATGAAATCTGCTACCGTGCCGACATCGATGGAGATTCTGCTGTTGCTTCTCTTACCCCAGTGCAGCAAAGTTCCCTTTACGGTGAACTCGTCCGTCTGAAAAATCAGATAGAAACACACGCTTTTTCTCCAAATATTATTTACGAAGGAAAAGCTCCAAAGGAATTCGGTGCGTTTACATTTTCCATGTTCAGTGATTTAACTACGGAAGAATATCCTTCCATCTCTGAAGTATTAGAAACCTTTTACGCACAAAAAGAAGTTGTGACCCGTATCCGCCAAAAGTCCGTTGACCTACGCCATATCGTGCAAAATGCGTTAGAGCGTACTGCGAAAAAATATGACCTGCAGCTAAAACAGTTAAAAGATACAGACAAAAAAGAAAAATATAAAATATACGGAGAGCTTCTTCACACTTACGGCTATGAAGCAGCCCCTCATCAAAAAGAATTAAAATGTATAAACTATTATGATGGCAAAGAAATCACCATTCCACTTGATCCCGACTTAAATGCAATGGAAAATGCCAAAAAATATTTTGACCGCTATGGAAAGTTAAAACGTACTTATGAAGCATTAAGCACTCTTACAAAAGAAACCTTTGCCGAACTATCACATTTGGAATCTGTAAGTAACGCTTTAGAAATCGCCCGCGATGAAAATGACCTTGCTATGATCAAAGAAGAATTAATCGAGTGCGGTTACATGAAACGCCATGGCAGAAATCAAAAAAAACATCAGGGCAAAAGTAAACCGCTTCACTATATTTCTTCTGATGGATTCCATATGTATGTCGGAAAAAACAACTTCCAGAACGACGAATTATCTTTTAAATTCGCTAACGGAAAAGATATGTGGTTTCATGCTAAGAAAATGGCAGGTTCTCACGTCATCGTAAAGCTCGGAACCGTAAATGAACTTCCTGACCGTACCTACGAAGAGGCCGCAAGACTTGCCGCTCACTACTCTAAAGGGAAAAACGCTCCGAAGGTTGAGGTCGATTACACTGAACGACGAAACTTAAAGAAACCACCTCAGTCAAAACCAGGATACGTCATTTATCATACGAATTACTCCATGCTCATTGATCCGGATATCAGCGGTATCAAAGAAATTTCTGACCTGTAGATTTGATGTAGACGAAAAAAGAAAAAATACCTTATCCCATCTGCTCTGTAGTCGCTGTATTTAAGATGCTCATCCGCATCTTAAATACGCTCCCAAGCCGCATCTGGGATAAGGTATTTTTTCTTTTTTCTGACTATGCTAAATCCACAGTTGGGCAACGTGGAATGTACCAGAAGAATATGACTTTCCAGGAAATTAAATTCTAAAGGATTGACGCATTTCTTCTGGAGATTTTATCTGAATAAGAATCGTAGATTTCTGGACAAACCCCTCTCTCTTATTTTTTAACTGATTTGTAGAATGAGGTTAGACAGCTGCTGTACATAGAACTTTTTGCTGAATTGTAAGGAAAATATAGCAAAGAAAGGAAGATTAAATACAATTCAATCACATACAACAATTTGAATGTCAATCCTTTAGCATTTAATTCCCCGATAATCCTTAACCTTCTGGAGAATCCCCATTCTCACTAACTGTGGATTTAGAGTAGTCAGAAAAAAGAAAGAATACCATATCCCAGATGCGGCTTCGGAGCCTATTTAAGATGCGGACGAGCATCTTAAATATAGCGACTACAGAGCAGATGGGATATGGTATTCTTTCTTTTTTCGTCTACATCAAATCTACAAATCAGAATATAATTTTTCGTATTTTCTGGAAGATGCTTTCCATGAATAGTTTTTCCTCATTCCTTTTGCAGTAAGGTTTTTCCATTCTTCTGGATTCTTTTTATAAACATCTAAGGCTGCAAGAATTGCATCTAAAAAGGCTTCCGCATTATAATCTGTAAATCCAAAACCTGTTCCTGTTTTGCTCTTTGGATTATAGATGCTTACGGTATCTTTAAGACCTCCTGTCTTTCTTATGATCGGAACTGCTCCGTAACGAAGGGACATAAGCTGACAAAGTCCACATGGTTCAAAGCGTGATGGCATTAATATCGCATCACAGCCAGCATAGATGTATTTTGCCATTTCATCGGTATAGTCTAATTGTACATATACTTTATCCGGATACTGTTCCTGATAGGAAAGAAACATATTTCGATATTCCTCTTCCCCATCGCCTAATACGTAAAGCTGTACCGGCTTCTTCATGAGACGTTCCATCATATAAGAAAAGAGTGCAAAGCCTTTCTGTTCAGTCAATCTTGAAACAATTCCTAATGTAAATGCTGTTCTCTTCTTTGGAAGACCTGTTTTTGCCTGAAGAGATGCTTTATTCTTTTTCTTTCCTTTATCAAAGGTTTTATCATCATAATGGCAAGGAATGTATTCATCTGTAGAAGGATTATAGATATCATAATCAATTCCGTTGACAATTCCGCAAAGATCATCACTTCTATGCTGTAGCACACTATCTAATCCTTCTCCATATTCTGGCTGTTTAATCTCCTCCGCATATGTTTTACTTACTGTTGTGATCTTATCTGCAAAAACAAGTCCACCTTTTAAAAGATTTGCCGAATTATTATATTCTAGTTTGTCGTAAGTAAACATATCGTCAGGAAGACCGGTTATATCTTTTAAACGGTCGATTTCCGTAATTCCCTGAAACTTTAAATTATGTATTGTCATCACAGTTTTAATATTACGATAAAATGGGTCGGCACAATAAAATGCTTTTAAAAATACCGGCACTAAAGAAGACTGCCAGTCGTGGCAATGAATAATATCCGGTTCAAAATCAAGATAGGATAACATCTCAAGTACTGCTTTAGAAAAATAACTGAACTTCTCTATATCTACCCACATGTCATAATATGGGGAATCTCCGCAAAAATAAAAGTTATTTTCAATGAAATAATAAATAATTCCTTCATAACTTAATGTTTTTACGGTCACTGTCTGCATTCTCCAGCCAAGATACATAGGAAAAGTCACAACCGTTTCCATCTGATCACGCCACTTTTTATCAATACAATGATACCCCGGTAAAACAACCCTTACATCATATTTTTTATGATTTAACTGCTTTGGCAGAGAGCCGACTACTGCACCTAATCCTCCTGTCTTTACAAACGGATCACATTCTGCACTGGCAAATAGTATCTTCTTCATAGTTTTCTCCATCCTGTTTTTTATTTTTAGTAAGGCAAAATACCTTTTGACCCTAACATCATAACATAAAAGAAATAGCTATACAATTACGATTTCTTTCGTTAAAGAACAGGAAAGAGAATTCTTCTTTTTTTGTCTCCCCTAGTTTAATTATGCATTCATTCTATATTCTAATCGTAGTTTATCTGCGATAAGTGCAATAAATTCCGAGTTTGTTGGTTTTCCTTTTCCTGCACTAATCGTATAGCCAAACATATCTTCAAGAACATCAATCTGCCCCTTGTTCCATGCTACCTCGATTGCATGACGGATTGCTCTCTCTACGCTGCTTGAAGTTGTTTTATACTTTTTAGCAATTGTTGGATAGAGAAGCTTTGTAATATAATTCAATAGATTGATATCATTTACTGTCATCATAATCGCTTCTCTTATATATTGGTATCCTTTGATGTGAGCCGGTATACCGATTTCTCTTATAATATGTGTCACATCATTTTCCAATGTATTTTCCGTATATTGATTCATGCCATATTTCTGCATCGCATATCTTCTCTCTTTTTCCTTTATTTGCAGCTCTGCTTTTCTTCGTACAAGCATTGCCTGAAAAATACGGTGTATCACACTGTCTAAATTATAAGGCTTCATTATATAATAATGTACTCCTAATTTACAGGCATATTCTACCATTGATTGATTTCCCATAGAGGAAATGACGATAAATATCGGTTTTTTCTTAATACTTCTGTTTCCATTTGTTTTTTCAATAACAGTAAATCCGTCCATAACTGGTAAGATAACATCAATAAGAACAATATCCGGAACTTCATCAATAATGACTCGGTAAGCATCTTTTCCGTTATCTGCAATATTTAACAACTGTATTTTTTCATTATTTTCTAAAAATTTTTTTAAATTATTTCGGGCAAATTCTGAATTATCTGCTACTAGCACTTTGATCTTTTTTTCGTTTTTCATATTCATTTTCCTCCCCATTCATCTAATGTACTCCAGCCATAAAAGCAAGTATAAGAAAGACTCCTAGAGTACATTCTAATCTTTCTATTATAATTTTTTATTTTACTTCCTTTATTTTAAATCACATGACAGCAGAACTTTTTATTTTTCCTTTATATTCCAAACGAATTTTGTCCGCAATTAACGCAATAAATTCTGAATTGGTTGGCTTTCCTTTTCCTGCCTGAATAGAATATCCAAATAATTCATTAATTGTATCCATCTTCCCTCTATTCCATGCCACTTCAATCGCATGGCGAATTGCCCTCTCTACTCTTGATGGTGTCGTATTATGCATTTTTGCGATTGTTGGATACAACTGTTTCGTAATAGAATTTAATATGTCCATATCATTTACTGACATAATGATAGAATCTCTTAAGTACTGATACCCTTTAATATGTGCCGGCACCCCTATTTCATGAATAACATTCGTTACAATAATTTCTAAACGGTATTTTTCATCCTGATGTTCTTCTTCTAGCTTAATAAACTTTTCCTGATCAGATAGGAGTTTTCCATTTTTTATCTGACGTATTTTTTTAATTAACGAAGTCCGTTCAAAAGGTTTCAGTATAACATACTCAGCGCCTAATCCTATTGCTTCTTCCATTACTTCTTCCTGCCCTAATGCTGTCAAAATAATAAATGCCGGTTTTTTTAAGCTGCTTTCATCTTTGTTTATTTCTTCAAGAACTTTCAACCCATCCATTTTAGGCATAATGATATCTAACAGTACAACATCCGGATGACTTGTCCTTATCATAGACAAAGTGTCAAGACCATCCGAGGCACTCCCCACAAGTGTCATATCCTTCTCTTTAGAAATAATCTCCTGTAAATTCTGACGAATTCGCTCATTATCATCCGCAATCGCTACATTAATATTTGACATATAACATCCTCCTGTAAATTACATTCAAGAATGCCTCGGCATTCTTGCTGCGAGATGCGCGTCATGCAAAGCATGACATATTTCTTTTGCGCATCTCTGCAATCCTGCCGGAGGCTATATCAGATGGGGGATTGACTCCCACCACTGATACTAATTTGCTCCTCGCCACCTGAAGAGGTGGGAGTCATCTCACATCTGATATATTACAGCAAGAATACCTGGGCATTCTTGAAAGTTAGATAACGCAAAAAACTATTTGTTTTTACCGCAATTACCTTGATTCTTTAATATATTATGATGTTATTTTTGCTATTATACCAAAAATAAAGGAGTTTACAGACGAATCAACGAAACGCAAAGATTCGATTGTTAATTTTTATTGACTTTTTAAATTTTATGTGTTAAAGTTTTTGTAGTTTACACAATTAAAGTATAAAAGTAAATCTATTATTCATGTACTCTTAGAATCTTCTTGTACTACTAATGAAAAATCACCCATAAAAGTACTGATACCATAAAGACTTCAAGCGTACATATTACAAAGAGAGGAAAAATGTATGAAGTTACTAATCTTAATCGCTTATTTTATTGTACTTATTACAATCGGTTTTGTCTGTCGGCAGAAGGCAACCGATGTAAATGGCTTTGTTCTTGGAGGACGTTCTGTTGGACCATGGCTTACTGCCTTTGCTTACGGAACTTCTTATTTTTCTGCTGTTGTTTTTGTCGGTTATGCCGGACAGTTTGGCTGGCGTTTCGGTATCGCAGCAACATGGGCCGGTATCGGTAATGCTCTTATAGGCTCCCTCCTTGCATGGGTGATTCTCGGACGGCGTACCCGAATCATGACACAGCACCTTGACTCTGCAACAATGCCGCAGTTCTTTGGAGAACGTTTCCAAAGTAATTCTCTGAAAATAGCCGCATCAATCATCATTTTTATTTTCCTGATTCCGTATACCGCTTCCCTTTATAACGGTCTTTCCCGTTTATTTGGAATGGCATTTCATATTGATTATTCTGTATGCATTGTCCTCATGGCAATTCTTACTGCGATTTATGTTATCGCAGGTGGATATATGGCAACAGCAATCAACGACTTTATTCAGGGAATTATCATGCTTGCCGGAATTGCAGCTATTATCATTGCTGTACTTAACAGCAAAGGTGGATTTATGGCAGCTTTAGATGGTCTTGGACATATAAGTGATCCGGCTGTATCCTCCACTCCTGGAATTTTTGGATCTTTCTTCGGACCTGATCCACTTAGTCTGCTTTCTGTTGTAATCCTCACTTCTCTTGGTACATGGGGACTTCCACAGATGGTTCAGAAATTTTATGCAATTGACAATGAAGATTCCATCAAAAAAGGAACCATCATCTCTACCTTTTTTGCATTAGTTGTTTCTGGAGGATGTTACTTCTTAGGTGGCTTTGGCCGTCTTTTCTCTGATAAAATCGATATTGCTGCTAACGGATATGACTCTATCATTCCGACAATGCTTGAAAACTTACATCCTTTATTGATTGCTCTTGTTGTTATTCTTGTATTATCCGCCTCAATGTCTACCTTATCTTCTTTGGTCATTGCCTCAAGTTCCACACTGACAATCGACCTGATCAAAGATAATATCGTAAAAGAAATGAGTGATAAAAAACAAGTATTTTGTATCCGCGTACTTATTGTCATCTTTATTGCAATTTCTGCAATCATCGCGATCATCCAGTACAAGAGCGCCGTTACATTTATCGCACAGTTAATGGGAATCTCCTGGGGTGCACTTGCAGGCTCTTTCCTTGCACCGTTCCTCTACTCCCTCTACTGGAAGAAAACAACAAAGGCAGCTTGCTGGACATCTTTCATATTCGGGTGTATAATCATGGTTCTGAATCTCGTTGCAGGATCTCATTTTCCAACATTATTGCAGTCCCCGATTAACTGTGGTGCATTTGCAATGCTCGCCGGATTAATCATTGTACCTGTTGTCAGTCTTTTTACAAAGAAACCAGACACTGCACTAATTGAAAATACCTTTGCCTGCTACGACAAGACCAATACAGTAACACAAAAAACCGCACTTGGAAAATAATCATACGAGAGGATGGAATCTTATGGCAGGTAAAAACATAAATATTGTATCTAAAACTTTAGCGGAGTCTTATATCCGTAAACAGATAAAAGCATTAAAACAAGATCCGGCACAGACCATCCATACTTTAACAAAACAGCTTTTAGAAAAACCAGACAGTCCTTTGGAAAAGTATCTTCTACATATCACGCCTGAAAAACTTCAGGATACACAAAGCGGATATTACCAGCTTTTCCATGATATCCTTCCTAAAATAAATACGGAACATCTGGTTACTTTAGCAATGAATATTGGATATAATAGTCTTTTTACCGCCTCAAAAAATACACAGCTACACTCCCCAGAGAGCATTTTTAATGCTCTCTGGGCTTTTAAGTTGTCAATTGATGGAATCTGTTATGAAAAAAAAGCAGCACAATATAAAGCACAGATTACCAGCGCAAAAAAGAACGGAACCCACTGTTTTATACTTTTTATCGAAAAAAATGCATGGAAACTACTTCCATTCATAAAAAAAGAAAAAGACTGTGCATTCTTCTTGTTTTGCCCCGCTTCCTGCTTAACAGAAAAATTCCTCGATGCCGCAAAGCTGACAAAAAATCTTTTTATTTCTGTTGCTTATAATAAAAATAATCATAAACACCCGACACCTTCCACCGATGTATTTAAGCAGCTTAGAATCCGAAAACTCCCCTATGCCGTACATTATTATTATTCTGCATCAGATATAGAGAACTTTAAATCTAGGGAAATCTTTAAAGAATTAAGTAAGGAAAGACCTCTGTTCTCCTTCTTTCTTTCAAAAAAATCTGACTCTGGTCAGGATACTGTAACAGAAGAAGACAAAAAGGCTGTTTATGAAATAATCATAAAAGAAAGATATTGGTTAACATATCCTTCAATTCCATTTGCTATTTGATTCATTGGGAAGAGAGCAGACGAAAATAAAAATAGTAGCCCATTGCAACTGTAAAGATATCACTGCGTAGAAAATGCCTGTCCGGCATTTTTACTTGCTCTCACATTACATTTGCAATGGGCTACTATTTTTATTTTCTGTTTGTTGGCTCCAGAAGGAATGTATTCAATAATTTTTAGGAGAGATGAGAATGATCGCTGGCGATGGCATCTTGACAGCATCGTGGAGACAGTATCATAATAAGCCACGACCTTCTGACCTCTCCCCCTTCATCTCCCCAAAGACTATTTCATTCATTCCATGTGGAGCCAAAACACAGAAAAAAAGAAACAATGTCATATCCCAGATGCGGCTTCGGAGCGTGTTTAAGATGCGGATAAGCATCTTAAACACAGCGACTACAGAGCAGATGGGATATGACATTGTTTCTTTTTTTCGTCTGTTTCCTCTAAATAAATGAAATAGTAACTAAGCTCTATTCTGTTGTGCTACGAGATATTCTGCTCCATATTTTTTACGGAGTGCAGGTTTCTCAATCTTTCCGGTTGCATTTCTAGGTACATCTGCAAAAATAATCTTCTTTGGACGTTTATAACGTGGAAGCTTCATGCAATATTCTTCAATCTCCTCTTCTGTACATTCCATACCGTCTTTTACAGAGATGATTGCTCCGGTAATCTCTCCTAAACGCTTATCCGGAAGACCAATTACCGCTACGTCTTTCACTTTATCATAAGCACTTAAAAAGTTCTCAATCTGTACTGGATAAATATTCTCTCCTCCACTTACGATAACATCCTTCTTACGATCTACAAGAAAATAAAAGCCGTCTTCATCCTGCATTGCCATATCTCCGGTAAAAAGCCATCCATCTTTAAGTGTCTCTGCAGTCGCCTTTGGATCATTATAATAACAGGTCATCATTCCAGGACCCTGCACGCAAAGTTCTCCAACCTCCCCTTGTGAAAGTGCTGTACCATTTTCATCTACAATCTTACAGGACCAGCGATATCCTGGAATTCCAATTGCTCCAACCTTATTAATATTCTCTATTCCAAGATGTACACAACCTGGACCTGTAGATTCTGAAAGTCCATAATTCGTATCATATAAATGATTTGGGAAATATTCTTTCCAATGCTTAATTAATGATGGTGGTACCGGCTGTGCACCAATATGCATTAAGCGCCACTGCGAAAGTTCATAATTCTCCAGCTTCAGATCTCCTCTGTCAAGACTGTCTAAAATATCCTGTGCCCAAGGAACTAAAAGCCATACGATCGTACAATGTTCTTTTGACACTGCATCAAGAATGATCTCCGGTGTTGTACCCTTTAATAATACCGCCTTACTTCCTGCACAAAGACTGCCCATCCAGTGGAACTTTGCTCCGGTATGATATAACGGAGGAATACACAAAAATACATCGTCTCTGTTCGTCAAATGATGCTTCTGCTCCATCTGGGCAGCCTGTAGAAGACTTTCATGATTATGAAGAATTGCCTTCGGAAATCCTGTTGTTCCTGATGAAAAATAAATCGCTGCATCATCTTCATCCTCTAAAAGAACTAACGGAGCCTGACTTGAACAATCTGCTACAAGTTCTCGATAACTTTCTGCGAATGTCGGACAGCCATCTCCTACATAAATCAAAAGACGCCCTTTGCTAAGTTCTTCCTCAATTGCTTCAATTCGACCAATAAACTCCGGTCCAAAGAAAAGCACATGAACTTCTGCCAAATCTGCACAGTACTTAATCTCATCAGAGGCAAAACGGAAATTAAACGGTACGGCAATCGCTCCTGTTTTTAAAATACCAAAATAAATTGGCAGCCATTCCAGGCAGTTAAACATTAAGATTGCTACGCGATCCCCTTTCTGAACGCCTCGGCTTAATAACATATTCGCCACACGATTCGCCTTTTCATCAAAAACACTCCATGTAATCTCACGACGATATGGAACAGAAGAGGTCTGCTGTACAAGGTCATATTCCTTCCATGTTGTCTTTCTTGTATCCTTCATCGTAGGATTCAACTCTACTAAAGCAACCTCATCTCCGTAAAGCTTATGATTTCTCTCAAGTAAATCTGTAACTGGCATAACGCTACCATCCTTTTCTTAAAAAATTTAAATATTTAAAATACAGACACCCCTTTCTCTGCGTCTGTATCTCTTAATTTTCCTAATTCTTTTTCACTTTTATTTATTAAAGTGTTGCACTATGATAAAGTATCATATTTTGTGAAAAAAGTCAACGCTATCTCGCCATTCCAGCTCTTTTTTTACCAGTTCAAAAAAATATTTTATATGCAGATTGTATACAAGATTTTTCTATAAATCATCCAGTTGATTTACGATGCTTCGTTGACAGATTTCCTTTTTTGCACTATCATTATATGGTAAAAATAAACAGAAACGAGGATAAAATTATGTTAAATGAAAAAATGGTTGCTCTCGGCACCCAGCGTTCTGTTATTCGTGAATTATTCGAGTATGGCAAACAGCGTGCTGCCGAAGTAGGCGCAGAGAATGTCTTTGATTTTTCCATTGGAAATCCTAGTGTTCCTGCTCCTGACTGTGTAAATGAAACTGCAATAAAACTGCTGAAAGAGATGGATTCCGTTATTCTTCATGGATATACAAGTGCACAAGGTGATGCCGGTGTTCGTAAGATGATTGCAGACTCCCTTAACTCCCGCTTCCAGACATCCTTTACTGCAGATAATCTTTACATGACTGTTGGTGCTGCTGCTGCTTTATGCTGTTGCTTAAACGGTCTTGCCTGCCCTGGAGATGAATTTATCGTATTTGCTCCATACTTCCCTGAATACAAGGTATTCATTGAAGCGACTGGTGCATCTATGAAGCTAATCCCTGCAGATATCGAGGCATTCCAGATTGACTTTAAAGCGTTTGAAGAAGCGATCAATGAACATACAAAAGGGGTTCTTGTAAACTCTCCTAATAATCCTTCCGGAGCAGTCTACTCTGAGGAAACAATCAAGAAACTTGCTGAAATCCTTGAAGCAAAGTCAGCAGAGTATCATCATCCAATTTATTTAATCGCTGATGAACCGTATCGTGAGATTGCATTTGAAGGTACCTTTGTTCCTTATCTTCCAAAGTACTATAATAATACTTTAGTATGTTATTCCTGGTCAAAATCTTTATCTCTTCCTGGAGAACGTATGGGATATGTTGTTGTGCCAGATGAAATGGACGATCACGAACTGGTTTATGCTGCGATTGCAGGTGCCGGCCGTTCTCTTGGCTATGTAAATGCTCCTGGATTATTCCAGAGAGTCTGTGCCCTTTGTGCAAATGAAACTTCTGACATCTCCGTCTACGAGACAAATAAAAACATTCTCACAAAAGGACTTCGTGACATGGGATATCACGTTGTAGAACCAGGCGGAACCTTCTATATGTTCCCTCGTACGTTAATTGATGACGATATTGCCTTTTGCGAAAAAGCAAAATTAGAGCATAATCTTTTAATCGTACCAGGAACCGGCTTCGGATGTCCTGGACACGCAAGAATCTCTTACTGTGTCCCTACCGAGCAGGTTGAACGCTCTCTCGCTGCATTCGAAAAACTTGCCAAATCATATAAATAAATGTGTACTGTTGGAGGCAGATTATGATTATCGATTTTCACACCCACACTTTTCCGAATAAATCTTCCGAAAAGATTGTGAATCACCTTGCACATACTGGATGCATCCCTCCACATACAGACGGCTCCGTTATCGGCCTCTTTTCTTCCATGAAAGAGGCCGATATTGACTATTCTGTAAATCTGCCTGTCATGACAAAACCCGGACAGGTAGAGAAGGTTAATTCCTCATTGATCATGCAAAAAGAATATCTTCTTGATATGAAGATCATTACTTTTGGAGGAATGCATCCTGATTATGTAAACTATAAAGAAGAACTCCTGCGATTGAAGCAGGCTGGCATTCCCGGTATCAAATTACACCCTGCATATCAAAATGTAGATCTTGATGATATTCGTATGATGCGTATCATTGATGAGGCTTCTTCACAGGGGCTTATTACATTAGTCCATGCTGGCATTGATATTGGTATTTATGACCACAATTATTCTTCTGTTGCTCATATTTTAAAATTATTAAAAGAAGTTGCTCCAGAAAAGCTGGTTCTTGCACATATGGGAAACTGGGGCTGCTGGAACGAAGTCGAGAGTGATCTTGCCGGAGCGCCTGTCTATTTTGACACTGCTTTTTCTTATGGCCCGGTAACTCCACTCCCCGATGCCCCAAGAGCTCCGTATATTTCCTATAATCTTCATCCAAAGGACTTTGTACGTCTTGTGAGAAAACATGGTACAGACAAGATTCTTTTTGGCACTGATTCTCCGTGGGAAGACCAGAAAGATTATGTAAAAAGAATCTCCCATATGGCTTTTACAAAAAAAGAACTCGAACAGATTCTTTCTCAGAATGCAAAAAATCTTTTACAATCCTGATTTGATGGACTAAAGAAACGAAAAGCAGAAATTTAATATAGAATAAAATGTGAAGATAGTCGCAGCGTAGAAAATGCCTGACCGGCATTTTTACTTGCTCCGACATCACATTTTATTCTATATTAAATTTCTGCTTTTCTGTCCTTTGGCACCAGATGAAATCAGGATTTTGTGTGAAAAAAGGGGGTTCCCCAGAAGTCTATGGTTTTTATTTGGAATGAAAATCTCCAGAAGAATGTGTCAATCCTTTAGAAATTAATTTCCTGGAAAGTCATATCCTGCTGGTACATTCCACTTTGCCCAACTGTAGATTTATATTAGCCAGAAAAAAGAAAAAAATAACACATCCCAGATGCGGCTTCGGAGCGTGTTTAAGATGCGGGCGAGCATCTTAAACACAGCGACTACAGAGCAGATGGGATGTATTATTTTTTCTTTTTTCGTCTATACGAAATTTACTAAGATTATTTATTATAGAGATCTCTCTTATCGACTACTCGAACCGCTTTTCCTTCGCTTCTTGTAATAGTCTTTGGCTCTAAGATGCTGACATCTACTTTGATTCCAAGCATATTCTTTAAACCATGTACGATTTTCTTTTCTCTAGCTGCGATAGCAACATCTTCCTGTTGCATTTCCGGTGTCATCTCTACCTGAACTTCGATTGTATCGTTATTACCAATACGATCTACTAAAATCTGATAGTTTGCCTGATATCCCTGTTTTAATAAAACAGCTTCAATCTGAGATGGCCATACATTAACACCTTTTACTACCATCATATCATCGCTTCTGCCCATTGGTTTATGCATACGGATATGGGTACGTCCACAGGAACATTTCTTTCTTGTAAGATAACATAAATCTCTTGTGCGGTAACGGAGTAATGGATAGGCTTTCTTTGTAATACAGGTAAATACTAACTCTCCTATTTCTCCTTCTGGAAGAACTTCTCCTGTATCTGGATTAATAATCTCAGGAATGAAGTGATCTTCCTGTATATGCATTCCTTTCTGCTCTTCACATTCAAAGGATACACCCGGACCGGAAATCTCGGTCAGTCCATAAATATCATATGCTTTGATACCAAGAGATTCTTCGATATTATGACGCATTTCCTCTGTCCATGGCTCTGCTCCAAAAATACCTGCCTTTAACTTGATATTCTCTCTATGTCCGCCTTCATTAATTGATTCTCCAAGGCTTGCAGCATAAGAAGGAGTACAGCAAAGAATGGTAGATCCTAAATCTTCCATAAACTGAATTTGTCTTTCTGTATTACCTGAAGACATTGGAAGTGTCATACAGCCCACTCGATGAGAGCCTCCATGCAGACCTGCTCCGCCGGTAAAGAGTCCATAACCGTAGGCTACATGGCATACATCATCTTTTGTTCCACCAGCTGCCATGATTGCACGCGCACAGCAATCCTCCCAAATATTAATATCTTCCTGTGTATAGAAAGCAACTACTCGACGACCTGTTGTACCACTTGTAGACTGCATTCTCACACATTCAGATAATGGTACCCCAAGAAAACCGTATGGATACTGATCTCTCAAATCATCTTTAGTAACGAAAGGAAGTTTATGAAGATCTTCGATTCCTTTTATATCTTCTGGTTCTACTCCTGCTTCTTTCATTTTATTGCGATAAAATTCTACATGATCATATACATACTTTACCTGCTTTACAAGTCTTTCACTCTGTAAAGCCTGCAGTTTCTCTACCGGCATCGTTTCAATCTCTGGTTGATAATAATTTCCCATTCTTCTCTTTCTCCTGTTGTCACTTAATTTATAATGATTTCATTTTCTTCTATTCTTCGCCTCTTCCAAGTGCAAATGCCTTGTGATTGAGTTCAACAAACTTTGCCGGAACACATTCCTCGATTGCTTTCTGCCACTTTTCTACTGGAATATCAAAGTATTTAGACAGTCTGCCCATTAAAACAATATTTACTGCTTTTGATGAACCTGCTTCTTCTGCTAAGGACAGACAATCCATCGCATCTACTTTAATTCCTAAAGCTTCCATCTTTTCGATAAGATTTTCAGGGTACTGTGCCGCACCGGTAATAACCGGCATTGGATCAATTTCCTGTGTATTTACAACAATTCTTCCCTCTGGTCTCAAATATTCTACATAACGGGCAGCCTCTAACTTTTCAAAAGAAACAATGAAATCTGCCTCTCCTTTATCAATAATCGGAGAATATACTTTATCTCCAAATCTTACATATGTAACAACGCTTCCACCTCTCTGGCTCATTCCATGAACTTCAGAAACCTTTACGTCATAACCTTCTGATAAAAGCAAATGTCCTAATAACTTGCTGGCAAGAAGGGAACCCTGTCCTCCTACACCGACAATCATAATATTCTTTGTCATTTCGCCTGTCCTCCTATGCCTGTAATGCATCAAACTTACATAACTGCTGGCATACGCCGCAGCCTACACATAATGTTGTATCGATGACTGCTTTCTTATCCTTTATACTGATAGCAGGGCAGCCAAGTCGCATACATGATTTACATCCTACGCAGTTTTCTTTTTCAACCTTTAATGGTGGATTATGTTTTACATATTTTAAGAGCGCACAAGGACGACGGCTAATAATTACAGATGGTTCTTCTGCAGCTAATTCTTCTTTGATCACTGTGTCACAAGCAGTAAGATCATATGGATCTACCACGCGAACCCTGTTAAATCCCATGGAACGACACAGACTTTCTAAATCAATCTTTCCTGCTGGGTCTCCTTTAATATTGTAACCTGTTGTCGGATTCTGCTGATGACCTGTCATTCCGGTAATAGAGTTATCAAGAATAATTACAGTGGAATTACTCTGATTATAAGCAATATTAGCAAGTCCTGTCATTCCGGAATGCATAAATGTAGAATCTCCGATAACGGCTACAGTCTTTCCTTCACTTTCTTTGCCAAGTGCTTTGTTAAAACCATGAATAGAACTAATCGAAGCACCCATACAAAGAGTCATTTCCATCGCACTAAGCGGCGCAACAGCTCCAAGTGTGTAGCATCCAATATCACCGAGAACTGTACATTTATTCTTGGACAATGTATAGAACAGCCCTCTGTGTGGACAGCCTGCACACATAACCGGCGGTCTTCCCGGAAGAGTTTCGCCAAGTTCTTTATGTGCCGGAATCTCTACTCCTAACTTCTCAGCAATCAGATTCTGTGAGAACTCCCCTTCCATTGGAAGAGTATCTTTTCCTGTAACAGTCAGTCCAAGTTCTTTACAGTGATTCTCTAAAATCGGATCCAATTCTTCAATAATCGCAAGTTTTTCTACCTTTGCTGCAAAATCTAAAATAAGCTGATCCGGTAATGGATTTACAAGACCAATCTTTAAAATACTTGCCTGTTCTCCAAATACTTCTTTTGCATACTGATAACATGTGGAAGAAGTAATAATTCCAAGCTTGGTATCAGCCATCTCCACACGATTAAAATCACAATGATTTCCGTATTCGATGAGTTTTCTTGTTCTCTCTTCTACAACTGGATGACGGCGAATTGCATTACCTGGCATCATAACGTATTTTGCGATATTCTTCTCATAAGGAATTGTTTCTGGTACAACATGTTCACCCGGTTCTACAATACTCTGAGAATGTGCAACACGAGTACACATCTTAATAATAACCGGTGTATCAAACTCTTCAGAAAGCTCAAATGCTTTCTTGGCAAATTCATAAGCTTCCCTGGAATCAGATGGCTCTAACATAGGGATCTTTGATGCGATCGCATGATGTCTTGAATCCTGCTCATTCTGTGAAGAATGCATTCCCGGATCATCTGCAACACAAATAACCATACCACCATTCACACCTGTATAAGAACAGGTAAATAATGGATCGGCAGCTACGTTTAAACCAACGTGCTTCATTCCACAAAAACTTCTCTTTCCAGCAAGAGAAGCACCAAAAGCTACTTCCATCGCTACTTTCTCATTCGGTGCCCACTCACAGTAAATCTCATCATATTTCGCAGCTTCCTCTGTTACTTCTGTACTAGGAGTTCCAGGATAGCTGGATACTACACTACAACCTGCTTCATATAAGCCTCTTGCCAGTGCCTTATTACCTAACATTAATTGTTTCATGGTAAATATCCTTTCTATAATTGTTTATTTGTTCCTTTGTATAAAAAGATACGGCTGTCCTGCACAGCCGCATCTAGCTATATCTGACTTTGTAGCACATTTAAAAATCAGGATTCTTCTGTTCCCTCTTTGTCCTCTTTCTTATCCAGTCTGTCAATTACCTCTCCAAGACAGCCTGTTCCATAATTAAGCATACGATTCACACGACTGATTGTAGCAGAACTTGCGTTTGTCTCACTCATAATCTCCGTATAAACTTTTTCCTTCTTCAACATACTTGCAACTTCAAAACGCTGCTCCATAGACCGAAGCTCAGTCATTGCACAAATGTCTTCAAAAAAATCAAAACATTCTTCTAAACTTTTTAACTCCAGAATAGCTTTATACATGCCTTCTTTACGTTCTTTTGGAATATTTTTTCCCATAAGATGTTCCTTCCTTTACGAATTCAAGAATGCCCCGGCATTCTTGCTGCGAGATGCGCGTCATGCAATGCATGACATCCTTCTTCTGCGCATCTCTGCAATCCTGCCGGAGGCTATATCAGATGGGGGGATTGACTCCCCCACTGATACTGATTTGCTGCTCGCCACCTACAGAGGTGGGAGTCATCTCACATCTGATATAATCTTATGATACCATCTTTTTTCGATTTCGTAAATAAAAAGTTTAATGTGTTAAAGAGTTTTTCCTTTAAACAACAAAAACACTATAATAATTCCCTTGATTCATTTTTTATGCTATACTTAATCTATCTTTTTGATAATGAGGTTTATTTATGAATTTAGAACAATATAACAGAATTCACGATTTTTTCATCACACATTCATCGGCTTTTTCTTTACTACTAATGGCTAACCGTTTTTTGACCGCCTGTGGTTTTTTTCTTTACCCGCTGTTATTGTTATTTCTTCTATTAAAAGGAGAATTTCTTACGTTATGTTCTTTTATTTTTATTCCTGCAATTTGTTTTTTAATCATAACAATTTTTAGAAAAGTTATAAACAAGCAGCGCCCATATGAAAAACTTCCAATTCAGTCACTAATTAAAAAAGAGAAAAAGGGACAGTCTTTCCCAAGCCGCCATGTATTTTCTATCTTTTTAATTGCAACATTATGGTTTTATTTTTGGAAACCAATAGGCATCTTTCTTCTTATTGCTGGCATTTTTCTCGCAATTGTCAGAGTAATTGGAGGCGTACATTTTATAAGCGACGTATGTGCCGGAGCGTTTCTTGGTATCATCGCAGGGTGGATTTCTAACTATATCTTTTTGATTTGCTAAAAAACAGACAAAAAAAGCCTCCGCATGCCTTTCTGGAGAATCCTCAAATCCCTCACAAGCGAAATTACCTCAAAGGCAGAAAATAAAAAGACTAATAATAGCAGATGTGACCTCGGAGCAAATGTTGGATGTGAGCGCAAAAGCGAACATTCAACACGCCGCGACTAAAGTCACAGGTGCTATTATTAGTCTTTTTTATTTTCGTCTATTCAGCCAATTATGCTAAATTATTCGTTATCTAAAGCTTTGATGCTTAAGCTGATCTTACGATCATCTTTCTTGAAGTCTACAACTTTAGCTGTAACTTCCTGACCTACTTTTAATACATCAGATGGTTTCTCGATATGTTCTTTAGCGATCTGAGAAACATGAAGTAAAGCATCTACACCTGGCTCTAATTCAACGAATGCACCGAAGTCTGTCATACGAGCAACTTTACCAGTTACTTCGTTACCTACTGCGTATTTTTCGTCAGCGTGAAGCCATGGATTTGTCTCAGGGAACTTTAAGGATAATGCAATCTTCTCACCCTGAATATCTTTAATAAGAACGTTTAATTTCTCACCTACTGTGAAAACTTTCTTAGGATTTTCAACACGTCCCCAGCTCATTTCGGAGATGTGAAGAAGTCCGTCTGCTCCACCTAAATCGATGAATGCACCAAAATCTGTTACGTTCTTTACAGTTCCTTCTACAGTCATACCAGCTTCGATTCTTTCAAACAGTGCTTCCTGTTTTGCTTTCTTCTCTGCTACTAAAAGCTGTTTACGGTCACCGATGATTCTTCTCTTGCGAGGGTTGAACTCAGTGATAACGAACTCGATTTCCTGTCCGTCATATTTCTTTAAGTTCTTCTCATAAGTATCGGATACAAGGCTTGCAGGGATGAATACTCTTGTATCTTCCACTACAACACTTAAACCACCGTCAAGAACCTTAGCTACAGGAGCTTTTAATACTTCATGGTTGTTAAATGCCTCTTCTAATCTCTTGTTACCTTTTTCTGCTTTAAGTCTCTTATATGTTAAGAGAACCTGTCCTTCGCCATCATTCACATTCAGAACTTTAGCTTCCATCTCGTCACCAACTTTAGCGACTGTTGTTAAATCTAAATTCTGGTCGTTGGAATATTCGTTTCTTGAAATGATACCGTCGGCTTTATATCCAATATTTAAGATGATCTCATCCTCTTTTACATCGATAATAGTACCCTGAACTACCTCTCCATTTCTAATTGTCTTAAAACTTTCTTCCAGCATCTGGTCAAAACTCATTTCTGCCATGCTTTCATGAACCTCCTTGATAATATTATTTGGGGTTGAAGCCCCTGCAGTAATACCGAGCATCCCGATATTAGAAAAATCCTCCATATTCAAATCATTTTTTGTTTGTATATAAAAAGTATTACTACATTCTTTTTTACTTATCTCAAAAAGCTTTTGAGTATTCGAACTGTGTCTGCCACCGATCACTATCATCGCATCAGACTTCTTCGCCAGTTCTCTGGTCTCCGTCTGCCGCTCCTCAGTTGCATTACAAATCGTGTTAAAAACATTTATATCATAACCCTTTTCTGAGATAATTTCAACTAAATCTTGAAACTTATTGTAGTTAAATGTCGTCTGTGACACGATGGATATCTTCGCATCGGCATCTAACTCAACTCCTTCTGCCTGCTCTCGATTCTCAATTACAATCGGATGCGTCTGGCACCAACCCATGATCCCTTCTACTTCGGGATGATGGTTATTGCCTATAATAATGATTACTCTGCCATCCCCACTCTCCCGCTCAACGATCTTATGAATCTTTCTCACGAAAGGGCAGGTCGCATCCACTAAATCAAGACCCGCATTAAGGATCTCCTCATAAATTGCTTTTGACACGCCATGAGAACGAATAATAATCGTTCCTTCTGAAAGAGACTTAAACTCCTTGCTGTCATTAATAACATGAACTCCCTGTCTCTCCAGATCTGCGACAACTTCATCATTGTGAATGATCGGCCCAAATGTATAAACGTTCTTCTTAGAAGACTCTTTATACACCGTATCTACAGCTCGCTTTACTCCAAAACAAAAGCCAGCAGATTTTGCTATGTTAATCTTCATCATTTACTCCGGCAATATTATTTTATTTTTTTAAATTCGGAGATAATCGTATCAATCACCTGTGGAATGGACATATCTGAGGAATCTACCAGTATGGCATCTTCTGCCTTACATAGTGGAGCAATCTCCCTCTCCATATCCTGCTTGTCTCTTGCCATGATATCACTCTTAATCTGCGCAATATCACACTCTGTTCCTTTCTCCTGTAATTCATCATAACGTCTCTTCGCTCTTACATCAGCGGAAGCCGTCAGATAAATCTTAAGAGAAGCATCCGGCAGGACATTCGTTCCAATGTCTCTTCCATCCATGAGGATATCTGAAGTCTTCGCCATATTGCGCTGTAAATCTAACAGTGCAGCTCTTACTTCCGGTACAGCAGAGGTAACTGATGCCATCTTCCCGACCTCTTCTTTACGAATAAATCCGGTAACATTCTCACCATTTAAAATAACCTGCTGTTTTCCTTCCTCATCATATTCTAAAGTTACATGAATGTTCGGACATTCCGCTGCAACGAGCTTCCTGTCATGTCCATCAATACCTTTACGCAAAAAATATAAAGCGATTGCCCGGTACATGGCTCCGGTATCTACATATATAAATCCTATATCCTCTGCGATTGCCTTTGCAATCGTACTCTTTCCAGCTCCTGCCGGACCATCAATTGCTATACTGTACATGGACACTTCCTCCCATTTCTTTGAAACCTGACTGCTCACACAGTGATTTCACTTTTACCTACACTTGATTAGTGTAACATATCTTCGCGAAAAAAAAAACATTTTTTTATATTTTTTTTGAAATTCACGTAGTTTTTACGCATTTTTTCCTGCTGCATAGCCTGTTGTCCATGCAATCTGCAGATTATATCCACCTGTAACGGCATCTAAATCCATAATCTCTCCGGCAAAAAAGAGATGTTTTACCTTCTTTGATTCCATCGTTGCCGGATTAATTTCTTTTACATTCACACCGCCTCTTGTGACGATCGCTTCATTAAATCCTCTTACACCGCTGATATGCATCTCAAAATTCTTCATAAGTTCAATCATGCGTCTTCTTTCTTTTTTGCTGATATCCCTTATCTTTTTATCCTCTGGAATCTGTGCCGTATCAAGAAAGACTGGAATCATCTTTTTAGGGAGCAGACGTTCCATTACATTTGAAATATTTTTATTACGATACGTATCAAATTCTCTTAAAAAACGTTTGTCTAACTGCTCCGGTGTAAGAGAAGCCTTTAAGTCAAGAAACAGTTTCAATTCTCCTGCTTCTAATTCCTTTTGATACTTGCCAAGGCAGGTGCTTGCAGTAAGAACAAGCGGACCACTCACTCCAAAATGTGTAAACAAAAATTCTCCAAATCCTTCATAGATTGTTTTCTTCTTTGTTTTTATGCGAACCATAACATTCTTTAATGTAAGTCCCATCAACTCTTTGCACCAGTTCTCCTTCATTTCAAACGGAACAAGG
This sequence comes from Anaerobutyricum soehngenii, assembly GCF_009697165.1. Lineage (NCBI taxonomy): Bacteria > Bacillati > Bacillota > Clostridia > Lachnospirales > Lachnospiraceae > Anaerobutyricum > Anaerobutyricum soehngenii. Next base: position 23,287 of record NZ_VULP01000016.1, read on the forward strand.
GATGGCTCGATGGATTTAATTTTATGTCCTGCCTGTTTTGCAAGGATATATCCTGCCCCATCAGAACCAGTAGATGCATAAGAAAATCCTCCACAGGCAAGAATCACTGAATCTCCTTCCATCTTTCTGCCATCAGACAAAAGTACACCTACACACTGATCTTTCTCTTCATTAAAAAGCAGTTCTTTTACCTCTGTATGATAATAAATCTTTACTCTGCCTTTCTCACACTCTCTTTTTAATGCCTGTATTACATCAGAAGATCGATCTGACTGCGGAAAGACTCTCTGTCCTCGTTCTGTTTTTACAGGAAGACCGATTTTCTCCAGATATTCTATCATATCCTCATTATTAAATTGTGAAAATGTACTATATAAAAAACGAGGATTTGTTACTACATGCGTAAGAAATTCCTCCGCCGGACAAGCATTTGTAATATTACATCTGCCTTTTCCTGTAATGAAAAGCTTCTTGCCAAGCTTCTCATTTTTTTCAAGAATACATACCTTCTTTCCTGCTTTAGACGCAGAAATGGCAGCCATCATACCGGCTGCCCCTCCACCTACAATAATTACTTTGTTCATTATAGTAAACTCCTGTTATAAACATCATATTCGTTCCAGAGTTCCTCAAGAGCCATCAGGCGCTTCTCAACATCTTCTTTACGAAGCAGTGCGATTGCTGTAACCATCGCATTCACAACGCTTAACGGACATACAAGAGAATCAACGATTGTCATCACATCACTCTTTGCGATTAGTTTACAGTCCGCATACTCTATAATAGGAGACTGCATATTATCGGTAAGTGCGATTGTCTTTGCTCCATGATTCTTTGCATACTGAAGAGCGCAGATCGTTCTTTTGGAATATCTTGGAAAAGTAATGCCCATCATAACATCATTCTCACTGATATCATAAATCTGCTCTAATGTCTCAGAGGTACTGTTAGCATCCACAATAATTACATTGTCAAATAACATCTTAAAGTAATATCCCATCAACCCTGCAAGATATGCAGCACTGCGCGCGCCTAAAATATATAATCTTCTTGCATCGTTAATAAGCATTACCGACCTGTTAAATTCCTTTTCATCCACCCCACTCTGAATCGTATCTCTAAGTCGTTCCGCATCTGTATAAAGAATGCTCTTTAAGACACCTTTTTCCTGATATCTCTTAGAGGAAAGAGACATCCTCTGAATAGAGTTTGAGTTCGTCTTTACGATAACCTGAATTGCCTTCTGTAACTCCGGATATCCTTCATAATCAAGCTGATAAGCAAAACGAACTACTGTTGATTCACTGACTCCCGCTTCCTTTCCAAGCTTGGATGCAGTAAGATATGCCGCAATATCATAATTCTCTGTAATATACTGAGCCAGCCTTCTCTGTCCTTTACTAAACTCAGAAGACTTCTGCTCAATCCTCTGTAATAAATTTAAATGTTCCACTCTATTACTCCACCTATTCTGTAAAATTAAGTATATTTCATAATACTCCATTTTTCTGTTTTTGTAAAGCAAAATGAAGGATTTAAACAAAAAAATTGCAAACAGGAATCGTTTTTTCTGTTTTTGTAATTTAGCAAAAAGTTTTCCAAAAAGAAAAACTGTGTTTCCGAAAAACTTCGGTTGCACAGTTTTCATTTCTTAATGATTCATTACTGATTACTTTCCAGGATAAGTGATAACAGCTTCTACATCATAGCCTTTTAAAGCATCTCGTCCATGCAGTCCCTGCAGTTCCATAACAAAAAGAACCTTTACAACAACACCGCCAAGCTGTTCGATCAAATCAATCGCTGCTTTTGCCGTTCCGCCTGTTGCCAGCAGATCATCGACAAATACAACTCTCTGACCCGGACGGATATCTTCTTTATGAATCTCTATTTCTGCTGTTCCATATTCCAAAGCATACTCCCTGCTTACTGTCTCTCTTGGCAGCTTGCCCTTTTTACGTACAGGTACAAACCCTTTACTCTTATTATATGCAAGAGGCATACCAAATAAGAATCCACGAGATTCCGCTCCGACAACAACATCAAATTCTGTTCCCTCAAGGCAGTGCATCAATTCATGTACACTAAGTTTCAATCCTTCTGGATCACGTAAGATTGATGTAATATCCCTAAAAATAATTCCTGGTTTTGGGAAATCCGGAATATTGATGACATAATCTTCAAGTTTCTTCACTTTGTCCACCCTTTCTGCCCGAAAACAGGCATAAAACTACTACTTTTTTCTTATGTTAATTATAGCAGATTTTTCACACAAAAAACAACAAAATCTGCATATTTCTATTATCTTTCTATAAAACTTATGACAACAAGATCATTTGCGTCCTGATACAATTTATATTTGTCATTTGCCTTCGTAATTTCATTTTTATTTTAGATGTCAGGATCAACATTTTACTTTAAATCACAAAAATATTCGATGGCATATGCCACCCCTTCCTCATCATTTGTCTTTGTGACAAAGTCTGCAACTTCTTTTAAAGACTCTTCTCCATTCTCCATGGCAACACCGACACCCGCCATCTTTACCATTTCAAAATCATTGTTTCCGTCTCCACATGCCATAATACTTTCTACCGGAATATCAAGAATCTTCCCAAGATGTAACATCGCATCTCCCTTATTGCATGTTGCCCCGTTAATCTCAAGATTATTTCCAAGAGAGCAGGTCACTGCCAGATCTTTTATCTCTCTAAGATCCTTAAACGCTCTTTGTCTGTCTTCTTCTCTGGCAAAAAACATATTAATTTTTTCGACCGGAGCCTTATTCTCTTTCATCCACACTCTCAGATCATCAATTCGGTTACGTGTTGTTCTTACTAGGTTTTCAATATGCTTTTCAATTCCATAATTGCCTACATTATCATAAAAACGCGCTTCACACCATCCTGTTCCCAAAGCATATACATCATAAAATGTATGATAAGTTTCCAGCACATCAAATAGCTCTAAAGCTCTTTTCCATGGAATACAATTTTGATAAAGTACTTTATCTTCTTTCAAATCCAAAACACTTGCACCATTTGATAAAATGACATATCGCATTCCTTCAATCTGTGTTAAATACTCTGGAATACCTGTTTTCACTCTGCCTGTCGCCGGAAGGACCTGAATACCTTCGGCTAAGCATTTTTCTAGAACTTCCTTTGTATGTGGGGTTAATACCTTTTCTGAAGTAAGCGTAGTTCCATCTAAATCTAATCCTATCAATCTGACATTTTTATTCTTCTGTTCCATACATCTTTACTCCTTTACTGGTGTTTAAAACGATAATTCTGAATAACAATCTGAATACTTTTCTGACCTCTCCACTCATTAATCTGTGGATAATAGGTTACATCCATCCATATATGATGTGGCAATCCTCTTTGAACTCTTTGTGCTTCTTCTTTTCCGCAAAAACAAGAAAGTTCTTCTAAAAAACCATCCGATTCTCCAAAATACATTGCTTCTATGTTCGTTTGACTTCCGTCAGAAAGAAACAACTTCAAACACCGACCAGTTGTTCCAAGAACACGTATCCCCTTTATGTACAAATCTTTTTGTGCAAACAATGGTTTTGTATTTTCATTCCCAAACGGTTCGAGCAATTCAAATTCTTTAATCAGGCTTTCTGACAGATACGAAATCGGTAATGCTACATCAATATGTACCTTTTCTACAAAATCCTCTTCTGTAAGCGTAGTATTCGTATTTAATTTCTCCCGGAATTCCTCTAACCTGTCTTCCTGCATAGAAAGACCGGCCGCCATCGGATGACCACCAAATTTATCAAAACATTCTTTGATTTTATTCATTTCCTGATACATATGATATGCTTCAATTGATCTTCCGGAGCCTTTTAACCCCTCTTTTGTTCTTGTAATGACAAAAACCGGTTTGTGATAATATTCCTTCATTCTGCCAGCAATAATTCCTGCGATACTTTCATGACAATCCGGCAGATATACAACTAACACTTTATCTTTTGCATGGCCTGTACTTTCCAGATATGCTTTTGCTGCTTTCACTCCATCTGCGGTCATCTCTTTTCTTTCTGCATTTAAAGCAGTAAGTGCCTCTGCTTTCTGTCTGCAGATTTCCTTGTCCTTGCAAAGAAGAAGCTCTAATGCCTCCTTTGCCGAAGTAAGTCGTCCGGAGGCATTAATACATGGTCCAAGGATAAATCCAAAATGATAGGAAGATAACTTCTTATCTTCAAGATGATTCGCCTCTATCAAAGCCTGCAGACCCACAATCTCTGTCTGCCTGATTCGGCGCAGCCCTTCCTTTACAAGAATCCGATTTTCATCAAATAGAGGCATCACATCACAAACCGTTGCCATTGCTGCGATTTCAAGAAATGCCTCGCTTTCTTTTTGATCAATCTGAAACAGATCATAAAGCACCTGAATAAACTTATAGACAACCACTGCTCCACATATACTTTTAAATGGATAGGAACAATCTTTCTGTTTGGGATTAATCACAGCAGCAGCTGGCGGAAGTAGATAGGTTATTTCATCATTTTCTTTTTGAAACGGAATATCATGATGATCCGTTACAACAATCGTCAAACCTAAAGAATTACCATAAGCAATCTGAGCCGATGCAGCAATTCCATTATCACAGGTAATAATCGTATCAATCCCATCCTCTGCCGCCTGCTCTATCAGATGCTCATTAATACCATAACCGTCTTCTACACGATCTGGAATCTTATAATCCACATCTGCACCACAGCGTTTCAATCCCTGGTATAAAATATAGTTTGAAGAAACACCATCGACATCATAATCTGAAATAATACGAATCTTTTTCCCTGCTTCTATCTTTTCTTTTATGATTTCCGCCCCTTTATCTGCATCTTTTAAAAGATGAGGATCATAAAGATCCGACAGGGAACCATACAAATAACGCTGCATTTCTTCTATTGTTGTTAAGTCCCTATTCCGCATCAGACGCGCCGTCACTGGACTGATATGAAATACTTCTCCAATCTTATTAAAATCTGCTCTTTTTGAAGCGACAAACCACTTTTCCATTTATTCCTCTTCGCCCTCTGTATCTGCTAATGCTGCCTTAATCATAATTGCGCACTCTACTCGTTTACGTTCCATATCACAGCTCAGATCATAAGAATCATCGATTGTTCCATGGAAATTATAAGAATTTGCAGGACATCCGCCACTACAGTAGAATCTTGCAAAACACTCTTTACATTTCTTCTTGGTGTATACGTTACAGGAACGGAATTCATCACAAATATCTGTACGTTTAATTCCATCAAAAACATTACCAAGAAGGAACTTATCTTCCCCTACAAACTGATGACATGGGTATAAGTCTCCCCAAGGTGTTACTGCTAAATACTCTGTTCCACTTCCACAGCCGGAAAGTCTCTTTGCCACACATGGTCCGCCTGTAAGATCAATCATAAAATGAAAGAAATTAAATCCTCTTCCCTCTTTTTCTCTCTGAATCATTTCTTTTGCAAGTCTGTCATACTCATCAAAAATCTGCGGAAGATCCTTTTCCTGAATTGCATATGGCTCTTCTGGCTGTCCAACAACCGGCTCCATGGAAATCTGTTCAAATCCCAAATCCGCAAGATGAAGAACATCCTTAGAAAAATCAAGATTTCTATTTGTAAATGTTCCTCTTACATAATATTTCTGCTGATGTCTCGATTCTGCAAAGCGAATAAACTTTGGCATGATCAGATCATAGCTTGGCTTGCCATTTCTTGTAGGACGCATATAGTCATGGACTTCTTTTCGTCCATCTACACTTAAAACGACATTATCCATCTCTTTATTAGCAAATTCCATCATTTCATCATTTAAAAGAACACCATTTGTTGTGAAAGTAAAACGGAAATGTTTATCATAATCTTTTTCAAGAGAACGTCCGTACTCTACAACTTCTTTTACAACATCAAAATTCATCGTTGGCTCGCCGCCAAAGAAATCCACCTCAAGATTGTGACGATTACCAGAATTTTTCACAAGGAAATCAAGAGCAGCTTTTCCTACTTTAGCGCTCATAAGCTCACGATGTCCCTTATATTCTCCCTCTTCTGCAAAACAATAGCGGCAGGCAAGGTTACAATCATGAGCGATATGCAGACAAAGAGCCTTTACTACAGTCTTTCTACTCTTAACTTCGTTAATGTACTCTTCATAAATATCTTCTGTAAATAATAAACCTTCTTCTTTTAAAGAAGTCACTTCTTTATATGCCTCTTCAATCTCTTCCTTATTATAAGTATCAGACAATTCCTTTTTAATTTCCTCTAAATTCTTTTCTTCATATAAAGCAATTACATCATATGTCACATCATCAACTACATGGATCGCACCACTGCACACATCCATAACAATATTATATCCATTATTTTTATACTGGTGAATCACGTTAATTATCCCTTTCTACTCTCTTACTTCTCTTCTATATGTGATATCCTCCCACCTGTAATGGTAGGAGAATTCTTACGATATTTATCAAATTATCATAAAGTGATCTTAGGAAAATACTTTTCCATACAAGATTTCATACAAAATTTTTATATAAAATTTATATTATAAAATTTCTATACAAGAGATAAGGTGAACTGACCGCAAAGACAGTTCACCCTACTTCAAGCATATGTCAGGAAGCAATCTTCCTGTTGTGCTTTTTAATTATTTATTACTCTCGCAAGTCTGGTTACCTACTGTACAAGATGTCTTGCAGGCAGACTGGCAGGATGTCTGGCATTCACCGCATCCACCTTTACACATGGTAGTACCGTATGTCTTGTTTCCGGTCAGTGTCTTTACACGTTTCATTAATAACGCCTCCTCACTTCATAATCTAGTATGCAAAGCATCTAAGATGACACTTTGTAGGTTATTATAACACAAACCCTCCCGTAAGAAAAGACCTTTTTAAAGAGACCTCTACTTAACTCAACATTCCTCCAAGCATCCCTCCGGCTGCACAATATAAAAGTGTCGTAAAAAATGCTGTTTTATCTGCCATAAAAGGCTGCCCCATTCCCACACGTATCACTGAAAAAAACAAACAATATAAAGCACCAACCCCCAGTCCCCATAAATACCTTTTCTTCGTATTTTTCTTTCCGCAAAAAAATCCACCGACAAAGCAGGCAATAACGCTCATTACAATCAGGCCAATCTTTTCTACAGAAGCAGATAAGCTTCCCTTTAACATAGCAAATGCAAATACAGCCAGAAAGAGCATTGTTAGCAAAACAGCAATTATAACAGACACTAACACTCTTCCTATCCTATCCATCCATTTTTTATAAGAAATCCCGTCCATGTATCTCCGTACCTGAATATTTTTATACAGTGTATGAATTCTATTTTTATTTAGAACAAATCATAATAACAAATACTGTGTCTTCGCACATTCTCTTACTCTACGTAGGAGCGATTTTCTATAAAACAAAAAGAGCTGAAGACTTATCATCTTCAGCTCTTATGCAGTTGACGGGACTTGAACCCGTACCCAGTCAGCCCGGACTAGATCCTTAGTCTAGCGCGTATGCCAATTCCGCCACAACTGCTTATCAGTGAATCTCTTGCTCACCAACGAAAATTAGTATACCATAACATTACTTCTAATGCAAGTATTTTTTTATTAAATTTCATATCATATTTTTATGATAAAAACAAAGAGCTGAAAACTTTATGTCTTCAGCTCTCATGCAGTTGACGGGACTTGAACCCGTACCCAGTCAGCCCGGACTAGATCCTTAGTCTAGCGCGTATGCCAATTCCGCCACAACTGCTTATCAGTAATTATCTCTCACTGACAAAAATTATTATAACACAGTTTTTTTAAATTGCAAGCACTTTTTTAAATTTTTTTAATTTTTTCAAAATTTTTAACTATAAGTAAAATAAACTTACCCTTTTCATCTTCTATTTCTGGCAAATTCAAGTCGAGCCGCTGTCACTCACCACCTGAAAGAAGTGGGAGTCTTCTCGACTGAGATAAAAATCCCCTGTAGCAGATATGATATTCATACAATTAAAATGTACTTAAACTTTTAACTGTATCTAATTTCCCATCTGCTACAGAAGACTTTTTATTTTTCATTTTCTGATGAGTCTGCTTCCGTTGTATAGTCGTTTAAATACTGAATGTCTGTCGTAAGATAAAGTCCTTTATCTGTAATATAAGCAGATTCTCCGTTCTTTCGTGTAACCTTGCCTTTTACCTGTACTTTATCACCAACATAAACAGACTTTACTACATTATCCGCCTGAAAATCCGCCCATTTACGAAGTCTTACTCCAGTGGAACTAATATATGTAATAGCTACATATCCTTCCAGTTTCTCATAAGAAGCAAGTTCTTCCATGTACTTTTCGCTGGCATACAAATACATTCCATTTTTCAGATGATAATATGTTTTATCTTTATATGTTCCCTTTTTGCTTGCCCAAAGAATCTGCCCACTTTTTAAATAAGTAGAACTATTTTCTTTCTTTCCCGGTAATTCTGATATATATAACCCTTTTGCAGGCAAATTCTTTATCATAATATAGCCGGCCTTAAATGACTTATCTGTTTCCAGATATTCTTTATGTGCATCATAATCATTCTTTCGTTCTTCTTTTTGAACATTCGCACCTTTATACTCTCTTCCGCTCAAAAAATATCGAAACCCAAAAATAAATAGAAGCACTGCTGCTACCAATACCAACGAAAATGACATCGAAAGAATCGTCTTCTTTACTGATAGCAATTCCTGATCATTTTCTTTTTTTACCATAAACCATTAATTATCCCACTTTGTCAGATTATATTTTTTAATAAGCGTTGTCAGCTCTGATACATATCCCGACCATGTACAATATCCGCCTTTTTGAAGAATTGTAAGCTGAGAAGAATAACTCTTTGTGTCTGTAAGTCCATTATATCGTCTTCTCGCACCATTCATAGCGTTAGAAAGATATGCGGAATGATCAGCGATAGACTGTGCTACAGAAGGATATTTACGGAACTTCGCAGTAATAGTCACTTTCTTTCCGTTATACTCTTCTCTTGTCTTCACTTCTACATAACTTCTTCCATCCCACACTGATCCTGACCAGCTATTACCGGAAAGAGAAGTTTTCATACCGAACATATTGTTGGAATTCTGTGTAAGCCCTGACTTACCCCAGCCACTCTCATTAATTGCCTGCGCCAAAGTAACAGAGGCAAGCACACCTGTTTTTCTGTAATCTTCTCTTGCAATCGGTCCTACTGCATTAATAAATTCCTGTGTACTCATATTCTTAAAAGCTGTTGCCTGAAGACCTGTATTCACCGCCGGTTCATTCACAATCGGTGTTGAGGCCGGTGCATTTGTTGTCGTTGTATTTCCTGTCACATAGATTGCCTTTTTAGATTTGTTATATATATAATGAAATCCCAGCTCCTCAAAAGCAACTCTTGCTGGAAGCATTATAAGACTAGTTCCCCCTATCTTTGCTTTAACAGGAGCAGTACGAATATTCTCTTTTTTTCCATTTACTTTTATGTACTTTTTATTTAGATAAAACCTTACTTGATTTCCATTCGCAGAAAGCGTTATTGTCTTTCCTTTATTCGCTTTTGATACAGATACTTTTGGTCCTCTTTTTACCATTGTATAATGATATGGAATCATAATATTTCCGTTAATCATCAAAGATGGTCTTGTTACACTATTCACTCTCTTACTATTATAATATACTTTATAATTTGCACCTCTGTAGCGAACAGTACGATTACCTGTTTTATAAGTAACTGCTGCTGCTGCACTTAACGAGCTGAATGCCAGAACAAACACCATTAAAAAAATTGCAGCCTTTTTAATAACCTTTACATTTTTCATAACTATCTCCTCCCTTTTAGAAATAAAAATTAATGTTATTTAATAAATGGACAACTTTTTTGTAAATAAAAAAGCCAGCAGATAATATCTGCTGGCCTTAACCTTCATTATGCTAATTTGCTCTTTGCTAATTCTGCAAGAGCTGCGAAACCTGCCGGATCAGCGATTGCCATCTCGGAAAGCATCTTTCTGTTAACTTCTACACCTGCTAACTTTAAGCCGTACATGAACTTGCTGTAAGAAAGTCCGTTCATTCTTGCTGCAGCGTTGATACGTGCGATCCATAACTGTCTGAACTGTCTCTTTCTCTGCTTTCTTCCTGCGTAAGCGCTTGTTAAAGCTCTCATTACGGACTGTTTAGCTACTCTATACTGTTTAGATCTTGCTCCTCTGTAACCTTTTGCAAGCTTCAGTGTTCTGTTATGTCTTTTCTTTGCGCCAATTGCGCCTTTTACTCTAGCCATTAATTACTTCCTCCTATATACGATTAAAGATATGGTAAAATCTTCTTCATGTTCTTTACGTTAGTTGCATCTGTCATTGCAGCTTTTCTTAAATTTCTTTTTCTCTTCTGAGATTTCTTTGTTAAGATATGGCTCTTGTAAGCTTTATTTCTTTTTAACTTTCCACTACCTGTCTTTTTAAAACGTTTTGCAGCTGCTCTGCTTGTTTTCATTTTTGGCATAATATTAGTCCTCCTAATTTCTAATCTTAATTAACGTTTTTCAGTTAAAAACATTATCATACTTCTTCCTTCAAATTTAGGCTGTTTATCAACAACAGCTATATCTGAAAGCTGCTGTGCAAAATCCTCAAGAATTCCCTTACTGGAATTCACATGAGCAAGTTCTCTTCCTCTGAAACGAAGAGTTACCTTTACTTTATCGCCTTTAGAAAGGAACTTTCTTGCCTGATTGATCTTGGTATTCAGGTCATTCTTATCGATATTCGGTGAAAGTCTTACTTCCTTCACATCAATCGTCTTCTGCTTTTTCTTAGCTTCCTTCTCTTTACGGGCAAGCTCATATCTATATTTTCCATAATCAATAATCTTGCACACAGGCGGCTTTGCATTCGGAGCAATCTTTACAAGGTCAAGTTCTGCCTCTCTTGCAAGCTTCATAGCTTCCTTTGAAGACATAATTCCAAGCTGCTCTCCATCACTGCTGATAACTCTAACCTCTCTGTCACGTACCTGTTCATTAATCATTAATTCGTTAATAGTAGTACACCTCCATAAAAAATAAACATTAGTCCGGCAATTCAAGTACACCTTGTGCCCAAACACCCATGAAAAACATAGAAAAAATGGACAGTCACAAGACCATCCACAAAATATCTCATAATCCCTGTCAAAACAGTTCATTATATATACGATATTAACCCGAGTCACCATACGTGCTAAGGTGAGAGTGGATACTCTGCTTTTCTGTTACTCAATAACCTTAATTACTATAGCATTACCCAGACAACATGTCAAGTCTTTTTTGTCACTTTTTTAAATTCTATTCATCTATCAAGACATTTATGTCTTTTACAAATCCAGAACCAGCTCTTTTTCTTCTTTCTGGTACTGCCTGTAAGTAATTCCTACCATATCAAACATTCTTTTCGCTGCAATCGTAGAATCTGTATCCGCATACTTATCAGAATAGTAGATTACTTCTGTAATTCCCGCCTGGATAATCGCCTTAGTACACTCATTACATGGAAATAAAGTAGTATAAATACGCGCTCCTCTTAAAGAACCGCCACTATAATTAAGTATAGAATTCAGTTCCGCATGGCACACATATAAATACTTTGTATCAAGCGGAGTTCCCTTCCGTTCCCATGGCATTCTGTCATCACTGCATCCTGTCGGCATTCCATTATACCCCATAGAGAGAATCTTATTATGCGGATCAACAATGCAGGAGCCAACCTGCGTATTATTATCCTTACTTCTCTGCGCAGAAAGAAGGGCTACACCCATAAAATAGGCATCCCACGATAAGTAGTCTTGTCTTTTCATCGCTTACTCTCCTGTCCTCGATATTTTCTTTAATCATAACACATAAAGATTTATAAAACAATCCTGATCTGTAGATTTCAGGTAGATTTCAGATAGACGAAAAAAGAAATCATCCCCTATCCCATCTTCTCTGTAGTCGCTGTATTTAAGATGCTCATCCGCATCTTAAATACGCTCCCAAGCCGCATCTGGGATAGGGGATGATTTCTTTTTTCTGATTACTGTAAATCCACAGTTGGTGAGAATGGGGAATCTCCAGAAGGTTATAGATTATCGGGGAATTAAATTTTAAAGGATTGACATTCAAATTGTTGTATATACTTGGAATTTAGTTATATCAGATGCGTGCTAACTTCACTTCTATATAGCATCCCACAACAAGAAATTTTTCTCTTTTGGAGATTTTATCTGAATAAAAATCGTAGATTTCTGAACAAACCCGTTTATTTTTTAACTGATTTGCTGAATAAGAGCAGACAGGCACTATAAATAGATCTTTTTTGCTAAATTGTAAGGAAAACATCCCCCATTCTTGCAAACTATGGATTTACAGTAGACAGAAAAAAGAAAAACTGGCATATCCCAGATACGGCTTCGGAGCGTGATTAAGATGCGGTTTAGCATTTTAATCACAGCGACTACAGAGCAGATGGGATATGCCAGCTTTTCTTTTTTCGTCTATACGAAATCTACAGTTCAGAATTAGTCGCCTAATGCAAACTTGTCATGTACTGCATTTAACGCTCTTTCTGTATATTTCTCGTCAATGAGAACTGTAACACGAATCTCAGAAGTACTGATCATCTTAATGTTAACTCCTGCATCATATAATGCTTCAAACATAGAAGCTGCAACACCTGGATGTGTCATCATTCCGGCACCTACGATAGAAATCTTTGCAACATCTTTTTCTTCGTCAATCTTGTTATACTCGCTCTTTGGAAAGCTCTTCTGGATGATCGCTACTGCCTCATCTGCTTCATCTTCTGCTACAGTAAAGGAAATATCCTTTGTTCCGTTACGTCCTACAGACTGTAAGATAATATCAACGTTAATGTTGTATTTTGCAAGGGCATTAAAGAGATGGAATGCGATTCCCGGTTCATCCTTTAATCCAATTACTGCAATTCTTGTGGCATTCTTATCGGCTGCAACACCGCTTACAAGCATCTTTTCCATGTTTACTTCCTCCCTGACGATTGTTCCTTCGTTATTATTTAAACTTGATCTAACTACTAACTGTACTCCATATTTCTTTGCCATCTCTACGGAACGATTGTGAAGTACTCCCGCTCCAAGAGAAGCCAAATCAAGCATCTCATCATAAGTAATCTCATCAAGCTTTCTTGCTTTCTTCACGTAACGTGGATCTGCTGTATAAACACCATCTACGTCTGTGTAGATTTCGCAGGCATCTGCATTAAGAGCCGCTGCCAGTGCTACTGCTGTTGTATCAGAACCACCTCTTCCAAGTGTTGTTACGTTATCAAACTTATCAATTCCCTGGAATCCGGTAACAAGAACGATCTTTCTCTGTTCTAATTCATTACGGATACGATCTGTATCAATTCTCTTTAACTGTGCATTACCATAACGGTGTGTTGTATGCATCGCTACCTGAAATGCATTCAATGAAATCGCCGGCACGCCTAAAGAACCCATTGCCATTGCCATGAGGGATACAGAAACCTGTTCTCCTGTTGTAACAAGCATGTCCAGCTCTCTTTTTGATGGTGTCGGATTGATATCTTTTGCCATATTGATCAGTTCATCTGTTGATTTACCCATAGCGGATAAAACAACAACAACATCATTACCCTTTTGATAATCTTCGATACATCTCTTGGCAACATTTAAAATTCTTTCTTTGTTTCCTACAGATGTTCCTCCGAATTTTTTAACGATTAACATTCTGTTCCTCCCTAAGTCTTTCAATATTCTCATCTATTATTTTAATTTAAAGTCAGTGTATTCCAGATGTAATACAGGAAAACCAACTATTAAAATTACTCTTTGATTGTATGCAGACTATTCTACATATTTTTTATAATCAGTCAAGACGAATACGGTTAATAATATTTCCTGCTTTTTCTGCTGCCGCATTAAAGGCACTTTCTTTCATAAGCCCTGTGATAAATGCTTTTTCATCAATTCCATCCACTGAAATCATCTCTACTGTTCCAAATATATTCTGTATTGTTTCTTCGGCAGTGTCTGCTGGCATTCTTACAAAATATTTTCTCTCAAAGTTTCCAAGATCGCTTAATGTAAGTTTTTCCGGTTCCCAAAGAATTTTAATATTCTTTCCAATATGTTTCGCACAATCTATAACATCCGCTGCCACTGCACTGGCTGTAGGAAGCTTTCCAGCTCCTTTACCATAAAACATTGTCTCATCTACCATATTTCCACGTACAAAAATTGCGTTAAATACATCTTTTACTCCTGCAAGTGGATGTTCATTATCTAAAAGCATCGGACATACCATAGCATAAAACTTGTCATCTGTTCTCCAGCTGCTTCCAAGAAGTTTGATACTCTTTTTCATCTTTGCAGCATAACAAAAATCTTCTGCAGTAATTTTTGTAATACCTTCTGTATAAATATCTTCAAAATCAACCTGCTGTCCAAATGCGAGAGAAGATAATATCGCAACCTTACGACAGGCATCATAACCTTCTACATCTGCTTCCGGATGAAGTTCTGCATATCCTTTTTCCTGTGCTTCCTTTAAAGCTTCCTCAAAGGAAAGTCCTTCTTCTCCCATTCTTGTAAGCATATAATTTGTTGTACCATTCAAAATACCACTGACTTCTTCAATCACATCTGCTGTGAGGCAGCGCAGTAACGGACGGACAATCGGGATACCGCCGCCAACGCTTGCTTCAAATAAAAAGTTTATGTTCTTTTCTCGAGCGATCGCAATGAGTTCTGCCCCATGTTTTGCAACCAGTTCTTTATTCGAAGTTGCAACACTTTTTCCATTAAGCAATGCTTTTTTTACAAAAGTATAAGCCGGCTCCACGCCGCCCATACACTCTACAACAACCTGAATATCGCTATCTTTATCGATAATATCGTAATCATGAACAACTTTATCCGCATTCGGATCTCCCGGAAAATCTCTCAAATCCAAAATATATTTTACGGCAATGTCCTCTCCTACTCTCTTTGCAATGACTGCGGCATTGGTCTGCAGTACTTCTACTACACCTGAACCAATCGTGCCATGTCCTAACACCGCTACATTTATCATCTTTATCCTCCTTATTCTTCTGAAACAATCTTCAGATTATTAATTCCATCTGCATTTTCAATTCTATCAAAAAGTTCTGCCACATCATCTGTAATTGGTAAAATCATTACACTTAACGTTATAAGAGCAATATGATTAACCGGTATACTCTGATGTATTGACAAAATATTTGCCTTACAATCTGCTACAATCTTTAATATGCTGGAAAGCAGACCCGGCCGGTCTTCCATTTCCATTACAAAGGTAATCGTTTTCCCCTGTATCTTCTCATGAATAGGAAAGATATCATCTTTATATTTGTAATAAGAACTCCGACTGATACCGACAGCATCTATCGCTTCTTTAATTGTCCTTGCTTTCCCCCTGTTTAGCAAAGCATTCGCTTCTGCCACTTTTAATAATATTTCGGGCAAAGCTTTCTTTTTTACCATATAAAATTTAGAACTGTTCTCCATATTCTTATCTCCTGCCTGTAACAGTCAGGATTCCCTTCTCGTATTTGTTCGTCTATGAAATACAAATGTTTTCACCTCAAAGATATTATCATACTATTTTCATCCTTGCAACTGCTTTTTTTTAAAATAATCTTAAAAAAACAACTTCTGTTACATTCTTTTTCAAAAATAATATCGTTTTTGCATTATTTTCTTCATTTATTCACCGCAAAAAAGAACAGGTATCCCGACCATTCCATCGATGATACCTGCTCTTTTATTATATTACTCTTTTTTGTTAAAAACAGATATTATAAACTACTCTACAACTACACCGCGAAACACATAAGCAATCAATTCACAAAATTCCCAATATTCTGGAAACTTCTCCATATCTTTTAACGAATCACATAACCCCCTGTAATACCAGGCCTGCTGCGCTTTGTCTTTCATATTAAAACGCTGCCATAGCTTATCACCAACTATTTGATAATCTCGTTTTAAGGAACGTGCATTTGAAAGCTTATCTGCCAAAGCAACCAGCTTCACATCAGAAACTTTCTCTTCTTTTAATCTTCTTACTGTATTAGCCTTTCGCTCGTTCCAGGTCCCCCCCTTTTCCTCACTCTCGGCTCTTACAATCTCTGCCACCCTTTCTCCAAATTCCTGACAGAGTACAGAAAACGTTACTTCTTTACAATCTTCCAATGTGTCATGAAGAATTGCTGCTGCAATCACTTCCTTGTCCTGTGTCATTCGTGAGACAATAACCCCCACCTCTAACGGATGCACAATATACGGAAGCTTTGTTCCTTTTCGAAATTGACCTTCATGCGCCTTCGTAGCAAATGTAATCGCTTTATCAACCATAGTTTATTTAATATTCTCCTTTTCAGCCGCTGCTTCTTTTAATACTTTTTCCTGAGCATCTGCCGGCATCTGCTCATATCTGCTAAATTCATAGGAGAATTCTCCACTTCCACCTGTCATGGAACGTAAATCTGTAGAATATCCAATCAGGCTTGCCAAAGGAATATCTGCTACTAATTCCTGTCTTCCGCCTTCTAATGGATTCATTCCAAGAATACGACCGCGGCGCTTATTCAGGTCACCCATAACATCACCGGTATTCTTATCAAGAACATCTACTTTAAGATTTACAATCGGTTCAAGAAGAACTGGTTTTGCATCCATCACACCATTCTTAAATGCTGTGATCGCTGCCATCTTGAATGCCATCTCGGATGAGTCAACCGGATGATAAGAACCATCTGTCAAGGTTGCTTTAATTCCAACAACCGGATATCCAGCTAAAGGTCCCTTCAGACAGCTTTCTGCAATACCCTTCTCTACTGCCGGGAAGTAGTTCTTTGGAACAGCTCCACCGAAAATCTTCTCATCAAATACATATGGTGTTTCTAAATCGCCAGATGGTTCAAATTCCATAAGAACATCACCATACTGACCATGTCCACCAGACTGTTTCTTATACTTACCACGAACTTCTACTTTACCTCGGATCGTCTCTTTAAATGCTACCTTTGGCTTTACAAGTTCGATTTCTACTTTATATCGATCGGCAAGCTTACTCTTTACAATTTCAAGATGCTGATCTCCTAAACCATATAATAACATCTGACGGTTCGCTTTGTCATTAACTTCTTTTAACGTAAGATCTTCATCCATCAGCTTCTTAAGAGCAGCAGAAACTTTATCTTCATCACCTTTTGTCTTTGTGACATAACGGACAAATGTATATGGTTCTGGCATCTCCGCTTTCTCAAAGATGATAGGGTTAGCCTTCGGTGATAAAGTATCCCCTGTCTTTGTAACAGAAAGTTTTGCGATTGCTCCGATATCACCTGCATAAAGAGCATTCACTTCAATCTGTTCCTTACCTCTTAAAACATAGAGCTTGCCGATACGCTCTTCTGCATCTCTGTTTGCATTATATACAGCACTATCTGCCTTTAAAATACCATCTGTAACCTTTACTAAAGAAAAACGGCCTACAAATGGATCTGCGATTGTCTTAAATACATAAGCACTTACCGGCTGGCTTACATCGTAAGCTGCACTCACCGGTTCATCCGTCTTTACTTTAATTCCAACAAACTGATCTGTAACGGTACCTGGTGCGGAGAAATACTTCACCATATCATGAAGAAGAATATTAGCACCATAATCTGTATTGATTGCTCCACAGATAACAGGCATAAGATCTCTCTTTGCAATAGAAGAAACAATCGCTGTCTTAATCTCTTCTTCTGTAAATGGCTCTTCTGCAAAGAACTTCTCCATAAGTTCTTCGCTTGTCTCAGCAACACCTTCCATCAACTGCTGGCGATACTCATCAAGCTCTTCATTCACACCTTCTTCTACTTCTTTTTCGTAGTAAGTTCCATTCGGCTGTAAACGACACTCTAACATCTTCGCTGCATTGATAAATCCTTTAAATTCTGTTCCTTCCTTCATTGGCATATGGAACGGTACAATCTTGTTACCATAACTTTCTCGAAGTTCATCAATAATCGCAGAAGCATCTACATGTTCATCTTCTACGCATGTAATATATACGATAACCGGAATACCTCTCTTCGCACAAAATTCAAAACTCTTTCTTGTTCCAACTTCTACTCCGGACTTACCATTAATAACGATGATCGCACCATCTGCTACACTTAATGCTTCGTACACTTCACCTGAAAAATCAAAGAAACCTGGTGTATCTAAAAGATTCACCTTAACTCCATCTACCTCCAGAGGAATAACTGAGGACTGAATAGAAAACTTTCTTTTAACCTCTTCTTTATCGTAATCACTTACTGTACCGCCTTCTGTTACTGTACGAACCCTCTTAATAATCCCCGTTGTAAAAGCCATAGATTCAATTAAAGAAGTCTTGCCACAGCCACCATGTCCAAGTAATACGACATTTCTAATACTTTCGGTTGCATATACGTTCATAATCAGTTCCTCCCATGTTGTTTAATCATATTTGCGAGATTTTCAGCTTTATTTTTGTAAAATTAATGAATAATTATTCTTGCATCAAGAATCTCACATGACTATTTTACTAAAAAACTCATCATTTTACAAGAGCATTTTTGGCATTTTGACACATTTTTTTGAATTCATTTAAATTCATAGAAAATCTTACTACTATATTCCTCTCTCCAACACATCTTATCCTCCTCTTCTAGAATAAAACATAGAAAAATCAACCTGTTTTCTAAATAGTTCAAACAATTTTCCCTTCTTTTCCCGATTTTGCTTTAACGCTGAAAAGTGTTGACACGTTTCCTTTTTCCATGTACAATAAATACCGTTGAGAGCATCGTATTATTTACTATTCTACGGTATCAGATGTTCAAAAATGCCCCGGCATTCTTGAACATTCGTGATGCTCTAAAACTTACATTAACTTACATCACTTGGAGGCTTCAATTATGAACGCAAATCATATGACAATCGGCTTTATCGGCCTTGGACTAATCGGTGGCTCTATCGCCAAAACAATACGAAGAATACATCCAGATAGCATTATTTATGGATTCGATACAAATACCGACTCTCTTAAAGCAGCTAAAGAAGATGGTACTTTAAATCAATACTTTGAAACACTTGATTCAACATTTTCTTCCTGTGACATTATCTTTCTCTGTGCACCGGTTTCAAATAATATTGAATATTTAAAAGAATTAAAAGATATTGTTTCCGAAAACTGTCTGCTTACCGATGTCGGAAGTGTAAAGGAACCAATTCAGACTGCCATCAAAGAACTTGATATGGAAACAAACTTTATTGGTGGCCATCCGATGGTTGGCTCTGAAAAATCCGGATATGCTTATGCCAATGATCATCTTCTTGAAAATGCATACTATTTTCTGACACCAAGTGAGCGTACACTGTTTCAACTTACAACAAAGTTTTCTTCCTTTATTCAGGGATTAGGCGCATTAGCCGTTTCTTTAAAACCGGAAGAACACGATTTTATCACAGCCGCAATCAGCCATGTACCGCATATTGTTGCCGCAGAACTCGTACATCTTGTCCGGCGTGCAGACCGGAACAATGGTATGTTAAAGCAGCTTGCTGCCGGAGGTTTTAAGGATATCACACGAATTGCTTCTTCTTCCCCGGTTATGTGGGAACAGATTTGTGAAAATAATTCTTCCAATATAAGAACTTTACTTACCTCTATGATTCATGATCTTCAGGAAGTTATTGATCAGCTTGACAATAAGAATGGCGCATATGTCAATGAATATTTTAAAGAAGCCGGTGAATATCGAAATTCTGTACCCGACCATTCCATTGGTTTGTTTGATAAAGTACATAAACTTTATGTACATATTCCAGACCAGCCAGGTACGATCGCTACGGTTGCTTCTCTGCTTGCTTTCAACAGCATCAGCCTAAAAAATATCGGTATCATATACAATCGAGAATTTGAAGAAGGTGTTTTAGAAATTGTTCTTTACGATGAGGAATCCTGCCAAAAAGGAGCGCAGGTGTTAGAAGAAAGAAATTATATTGTACATATTCGCTGATTTATATTACATATTTTTATTACAAAACATGTACATGACTATTTTTCAAGTCGAGTCGCTGTCACTCACCACCTGAAATAGGTGGGAGCCTTCTCGACTGAGATAAATTTACATAAAGTGAGGATTTATTTATGAAAAAAATAACAAGAATTACCGGCCTTAAAGGAACTCTTCGTGTTCCCGGAGATAAATCCATCAGCCACAGAGCCATTATGTTTGGCTCACTTGCAGAAGGAACAACTACCATCCATGGATTTTTAAAAGGAGCTGATTGTCTTTCTACTATTGACTGTTTTCGCAAAATGGGAATTTCTATTGAAGAAAAAGAAGACACGATTTATGTTCATGGAAAGGGGCTTCATGGTCTTCACAAACCGGAAGAAACTTTAGATGTCGGAAATAGCGGCACAACAACCCGTCTTATTTCCGGAATCCTTGCCGGTCAGAACTTTGATACTGTTTTAAGCGGCGATGCTTCTTTAAATTCCCGCCCTATGGGACGGATCATGAAACCTCTTTCTATGATGGGCGCTGATATTACAAGTATTCACGATACTGGCTGTGCACCACTTTCCATCAAAGGCCGTTCTCTAAACGCCATTCACTATGATTCACCTGTTGCTTCTGCTCAGGTAAAATCCTGTGTACTGCTTGCTGGACTGTATGCTAATGGAAAAACAAGCGTGACTGAGCCGGCACTTTCCAGAGATCACACAGAACGTATGCTTCGTTCTTTTGGAGCCAATATCGTATCAGATAAAAACACTTGCACCATTACTCCACCTGAAACTTTGCATGGACAGCATATCGAAGTTCCCGGCGATATTTCTTCTGCCGCTTTCTTTATTGTAGCCGCCCTGATTACGCCAAATTCTGAAATCACAATAAATAATGTCGGTATCAATGACACGCGTGCTGGAATTTTGAAAGTATGCCAGGATATGGGCGCTGATATCACATTATTAAATGCCAGAGAAGAGGGCGGGGAACCAGTTGCTGATCTTCTTGTAAAAACAAGCAGCCTTCGAGGAACAATTGTAGAAGGAGATATTATCCCTGCTCTTATCGACGAACTTCCTGTCATTGCCCTTATGGCATGTTTTGCAAAGGGGCAGACCATTATCAAAGATGCACACGAACTTCGTGTAAAAGAATCTGACCGTATCGCTATTATGACGGAAAACTTAGGTGCTATGGGTGCTGATATCATAGATACAGAAGATGGCTTTATTATCAATAGCCGCAGTAATAATACAATCCCTGTACTTTACGGCACAAACATTAATTGTTCTATGGATCACCGTATCGCAATGACGTTTGCCGTTGCAGGACTTAACGCAGACGGAGAAACTATCATCACTGATTCCGATTGTGTCGATGTGTCCTATCCGGGATTTTTCACACAATTAGAACAGCTTTTTTCACAAAATTAATCACAGAAAGATTTTGAGAATACGTTATAAAATATGGAGAAATTTATGAAAAAAATTAAACAACTATTATTTATCACTTTCACTCTTACTATCATTACAGGATTATTTTGTTTCTGTGGAAACACTGCTTATGCCAAAAATGCAAAAAAAGCTTCTCGAAAAAAAATAACTTACCAGCATAAGGTAATCGCTTATCAAGACTCTCCTGCAATTTATGATTTCATTCCAACAGGAAGTGCTGCCGGAAATCGCCGGGCTTTAAATCATTTAATCAGCAACGATAAACCTAAAATAATTAATATCAACAATGATATTTCCATCGATACCTATTTACGCCCGGGCAACAACACAACAATCAATGCCGGAAACCATACGATCACATCCGGAAGCGGCGTAATTATAAACGACCCAACTGCAGCATCCTATAATAATTTTAAAAACCTTACCATTAACGGAGGTGTATGGAAAAATTCATCTTCCTCTGGATTAAAAGGAACAATGATGCGAATTTCCTATGCTTCTGATATTTCTATCAATGATGCTACCGTCTATTGCAATTACACCGGACATGGTATTGAATTGATCGCATGCAACGGTGTTTCTATTAATGGATGTAAATTAATCCCACAGGGTAAATGTCCAAAAAAATGTGTAGAAGAACAGCTCCAGATTGACCTTGCCACACCAAAAACAGCTCCCGGTCTTTACCGTTTAAGCCCAAAACTCTGTAACGGCACCCCAAGCAAAAATATCAGCGTAACGAACTGTACTGTTAGCGGAGCAAGGGGCATCTGCGCAAGTTTTCCAGGTAGTGAATCAAAATATCGAAAAGCTGGAAACTATCACTCTAATATCACAATAGAGAATTGCAATATTACTGGAAAGTCTGCAGAAGCACTCGCACTTTTTAATACAAAAAGCGCCACAGTAAAAAATTGCCGCGTAACAACAAAAACACCTTTAAAACGTAATTCCTACTCCGTAGGACTCGCTGTTGCTTATCAGAAAGGTTCTTCTCCAAAAACAAGCATTAAAAATAAAGTTGTCATTGAAAACAATATCGTAAAAGGCGGCAGACAGGGAATCTTTATATTCTCCCATACATCAAAAAAATTCGGAAAAGTAATCGTTAAGAAAAATAGAGCCTATGCCAGAAGCGGTAAAAGAAATGCTATCCGCGTGATTTCTGCAAAGAAAAAGCAGGTTTCAAAAAACAAAACAAAAAAATGGTAACAACTCCTGATTTGTAGATTTCGTGTAGACGAAAAAAGAAAAACCAGCCTATCCCATCTGCTCTGTAGTCGCTGTATTTAAGATGCTCGTCCGCATCTTAAACACGCTCCCAAGCCACATCTGGGATAGGCTGATTTTTCTTTTTTCTGATTACTCTAAATCTACAGTTGATGAGAATGGGGATTCTCCAAAAGGTTATAACTTTCCGAGAAATCAAATTCAAAAGGATTGACATTCAAATTGTAAGAAATGTACAGTAAAGAAAAGAGAATTTTTATAAGCTTGATTTTACTCCGTCGTGCTAAACGCTCTATTTTCCCTCAAAACACAAGGGGATTCTCCAAAAATCTACACTTTCTATTCAAATGGAAACCTCCAGAAGAAATGCGTCAACCCTTTAGACTTTAACTCCCCAAGAATCCATAACCTTCTGGAGATTCCCCACCCTTACAAACTGTGGATTTAGATAGCCAGAAAAAAGAAATACTGCCATATCCCAGATGCGGCTTCGGAGCGTGTTTAAGATGCAGTTGAGCATCTTAAACGCAGCGACTACAGAGCAGATGGGATATGGCAGTATTTCTTTTTTCGTCTGTACGAAATCTACAGATTCATATTTTAGTGGTGGAATAAGCGAATTCCTGTGAATGACATTTCGATTCCGTATTTATCACATGTTTCGATTACATTGTCATCGCGGATAGATCCTCCTGGCTGTGCAATGTATTTTACACCACTCTTATGTGCACGTTCGATATTATCACCAAACGGGAAGAAAGCATCAGAGCCTAATGCTACATCTGTAAGTTTATCAAGCCATGCTCTCTTTTCTTCTCTTGTAAATACTTCCGGTTTTACTTTGAAAGTATTTTCCCATACACCGTCTGCGAGTACATCCATGTATTCATCTCCCATGTAGATGTCGATCGCATTGTCTCTATCTGCACGACGAATCTCATCTTTGAACTGAAGTCCCATTACCTGAGGGGACTGTCTAAGCCACCAGTTATCTGCTTTCTGTCCTGCAAGACGTGTACAGTGGATTCTGGACTGCTGACCTGCTCCAATACCAATCGCCTGTCCATCTTTTACATAACATACAGAGTTAGACTGTGTATATTTTAAAGTAATCATGGAAATAGCCAAATCTCTCTTCGCTTCTTCTGTCAGTTCTTTATTCTCTGTAACGATATTATCAAAGAACTTATCATCGATATTTAATTCATTTCTTCCCTGCTCGAAAGTGATTCCAAATACCTGTTTTTTCTCGATCGGTGCCGGAATGTAGGCTGGATCGATCTGAATTACATTGTAGTTCCCTCTTTTTTTAGATTTTAAAATCTCAAGTGCTTCTGGTTCATATCCTGGAGCGATCACACCGTCAGATACTTCTCTTTTGATCATGTTGGCTGTAGAAACATCACATACATCGGATAATGCGATAAAATCACCGTAGGAAGACATACGGTCCGCTCCTCTGGCTCTTGCATAAGCACAGGCAAGAGGAGATAATTCTCCAAGGTCATCTACCCAGTAGATTTTAGCCAGTGTATCGCTAAGAGGAAGACCTACTGCTGCTCCGGCTGGAGATACATGTTTAAAAGAAGTTGCAGCAGGAAGCCCCGTTGCTTTTTTTAATTCGCTTACAAGCTGCCAGCCATTAAAAGCATCTAAAAAGTTAATATAACCTGGTTTTCCGTTCAGTACCTGAATAGGGAGTTCCCCCTCTTCCATATAAATCCGGGATGGTTTCTGATTTGGGTTACATCCATATTTTAACTCTAATTCTTTCATTCTTATTTTACCTCTTTTAGTTTATGTTCTGACTTTGTGATTTCGGTTATTCTTATTGCATATTTAGAGCGTGTTTGAAATATCAAAAAGTAACCTGCACGCCTCCATTTGCATATTTTAAAATTTTTCTATATTTTAGTCCAGAATTGCAAATGCGTATCTGTATAATTTTAATCTGCAACTTTGCAATATGTTTTTAAATAATTACTTTTTATTCGCACTAATTACTTGTCTTCAATAATTACTTGTCTTCAATAATTACTTATTTTTATTAATAATTTTAGATTCATATTTTCCTGTTGCAATGTCAATATAACGTACAAATAAAGAAACTTTATTCTCTTCATTCAAACTGTTCCAGAGAGTATCTGCAAATGCATCCATATCATCTGGAATTGCCATCCACTTTGGCTCTCCTTCAAAGCTTGGTAAAGGATTACCATCATGCATATAAGTGGAAATGAAATGACCCTCTCCTGCCGGAACATCACTATATGCAAATGTGTAGCGATTACAGCTTTCCGGATTACCGTTATTGCTCTTTAAAATAGACATTGCATAATTGAATTTGCCCTTTTCCAAATGAAGAACTGCTGAAATTCTAGGAGTATAGTTTGGTCCGTCCGGCTCAAATTCTCTGGAACGTAAAGACTGCTCGAATGTAAGCTGTTTATCCATTCCTTCATAAATGGTGTCTGTCTGATCCCCGTTTGTCACGATTGTTTTATTACCAAGCACTCTCACTGGCGCATAGATAATAAGGCTTGGATCTTCTAACTTTGACGGATCAAATGCCTGTGTACGAATACCTTCCCCGTCTTCCACAAAAATACGGTTACGGCTGTTCGAACTTCTTCCCATAATAAAATAAGCAATTGCTGCCTTTTTTCCGTCTTCGGAACGTCCGACAATAATTCCTCTTCCCGGATAAGAATTCTCTTTCAGTTCTTTTTCGATTGAAATCATTTTCATGAATCAAGCTCCTCCTTTGAATCTAAAACATTTTTAATAAAATCTATTTATAAAATATAATACAATAAGATACTGACAAACGCAACTGTCAGACCTTTCGAATTATAAGAAAGATATTAAAAAAGATTTAGATATTTTCCCTACTTGTGCCTGATATGTGGTAGAATAAAGTACGTCTTTTTTACAAAAGCTAAGACGTATCACATAAATGTGTGTCTACTACGCACAGAAAGGACCTATTATGAAGAAAAATTTTTTATTACTTTTCACCACCTTTTTACTTTTTGCACTTACTGCTACAGGCTGTAGCAATAAGGTTTCGGGGAACCTCGGTAAAGATGGCATCAAACTGGTTGGAACGTGGAATGGAGTTGGGAATGCTTTAGGAAGAGACGATAGTTATAACTGTGATTATCTGAGCTTTTCCATAGATAAAGAGGGACAGTTTACGCTGAAAGATATCACACAGAATAAAACCTGCCTAAGTGGAGGTCTTTCTGCTGATTCATCAAAGTTTTCTTTAAATACCGGAAGTGAAACTGCTGTAGGATTGCCTTCCGGATGGGATGATCTTGGTTCAGGCAGTACGCTTTCTTATACGATGCCTTCTGAAAATATCCTTGTATTAACCTATGATAATGTCAGCTATCTTTTTAAAAAATATAAGGAAGGGACACAGTCTGATTCTGCAAATACTACGGGACCACTCTTAAATCTTACAGAAAATGACGTATGGTACAGCAAAGAAGACTTTACAACCGATACAAACCGATACAAATTAAGTTTATATGATAATTACATGGAACTTCATTCTCTTGATGAGAAAGCTGCTACTGAAAATGAACCTGCTTTTGTTACTAATTTTTTCTATCTTTCAAGCAGGGATAATGAATTTACTTTTTATACGTACAAAGATGATTCTATGAATCTTCCTGCTGTTTTTAAAGATTTACCGAATGGTTTTTCAAAATGCACCATGAAAATTCATGCAGAAAACAACTCTCTTACTCTGTCTTATAAAGGACAGAACCTTCTTTTTACAAATAAATAAAACAAAGAAGGAATAGAACTAACAAAGAATCTTTTTATTCACATTTAATAACCTGTGTACGCCTGGAATTTTTCTGTACTATTTTTAAGATTTTTAAGAAAAACAAGAAGGATACATCACAAACCATGGAGTAACATTTATGATTGAAGTAGAAATTAAACTTCCTCTGTTCCGAAGATCTGTAACGGAACGGACGTTAACAGAGTTTGGATTTAAACCCGGCAATCTGGTGAAAGAATCGGATTTTTATTTTACCAGCGATTTTCATGATTTTATGAAAACAGACGAAGCACTTCGCATACGAACATGCGATAACTTTAACACAAGAGAAACAGCTTCTTTCCTCACCTATAAAGGGGCGAAGCTTGATACTGTTTCCACAACAAGAAAAGAATTGGAAACCCGCATAGACGATGCAGAAACTACAAGGGAGATTCTTATCTCCCTTGGTTACAAAAGACTCTATCCGGTTACGAAGCTCCGTCAGTATTACCATAAAGGAATGATGACTGCCTGCGTAGACCAGGTAGAGGGGCTTGGTTCTTTTTTGGAACTGGAAATTCTCGTAAACACTCTGGAAGAAAAAGAAAATGCCCTGCAAAGCATCGAGGCACTTCTCTTAGATATGGGCAGCAGCCTGAGAGAAACTACGCGGAAATCTTATCTGGCGATGCTTCTTTCAAAGGGTTCTCCCGATTAACAATATAAATTCCTATACATACAAGAACTAATGAGGTCAGGCCAGCTAATGAAAATGCCTGGCCTTTTTCTTTTAATAAAAGAGCTGATAGCATTACACCAAACACCGGATTCATAAAGCCAAATACTGCAATTCTTGAGGGCGGATTATATTTCAAAAGTAAAGACCAGATTGTATAAGCTACCGCTGAAATACAAGCCATATACAGCAACAGGAACAATGGTTCGATTCCCTCAAAACGAAGTTTTCCACCCATTATTTTTCCCATAACGATAAGCACTGTACCACCCATCATAAACTGCCAGCCGCTAAGGAGAACCGGGTTTGCTTTTGTAGAAAACTTTTTAATAAATGCAGAAGAACACGCAGCGGACACTGTGGAAACAAGTATGAAAAATTCTCCATTCCAGTGAAAGCTCATATCTAATCCTCCGCCACCAAGATTAACAAGAATCACTCCGGCAAAACCAATAACACAGCCAATAATTTTCGGTCCGGTCAGCTTTTCCTGATGAAATATAAGGCTGGCAATTAAAATAACCAGAAAGGAATTCGCTCCGTTAATAATTGAAGACTTTACTCCTGTTGCATGAGCCAGTCCCATATAAAAGAATACATATTGTAATATTGTCTGAAAAACTGCCAGTATCATTGCCATGGGAATTTCCATCTTTTTTAATTTATACTTTCCGGAAGTCCCAAGCAAAAGCACAAGAAAACCGGCAAGAAAAAATCGGCATCCTGCAAACAAAAGCTGTGATGAAGCATCTGCTGATGCAATATGAAACATCTTGTATCCTATTTTTATACAGGGAAATGCACTTCCCCAAAGCAGACAGCATATCATAGCTAAAAACCATACAACGCCTGTCTTTTGCATCCATTGTTCTTTCAAATTACTTTCCTCCTGTTTTATCACATATTTTACAAAATTATCGCAATCCTTTAACATTTGATTTTGCTGTTCTATTCTATACTAGCTATCCATCGTCTGTCAAATTCATTTCTCCTAAGAAACTTTGTTCTGTATTCTTGCATTTAAAAATAAGATACTATACAATGATGTCAGGGTCAAAAGGTCAAAACTCCGTTCGTGCCTGTACGATAGGGGGTGTTTGACTTTGAAACCCGCGGAACATGATAAAGGAGGTGATTAACTTATGAAGTTAATCCACACTGCCGACTGGCATCTTGGAAAAAATATCGAAGGTTACACCCGCTTAGAGGAACAACGGCAGTTTTTAAAAGACTTTATAAAAATATGTGAAGATGAACAAGCAGATATGATTATTATTGCCGGAGATATTTATGATAATTATAATCCGTCTGCCATAGCGGAACAGCTTTTTTATGATACATTAAAACAACTTTCAAGAAATGGCAGCTGTATGACGGTTGTGATTTCCGGAAATCATGATAATCCTGACCGCCTGACTGCCTCTGGACCACTCGCACGAGATCATGGCATTGTTATGGCCGGCACCCCAAATTCCATAATCACTCCCGGGATATATGGCCAACACGAAATTACAGAAAGTGCCCCGGGATATTTTCACGCAATTATAAATAATGAAGAAGTTGATATGCTTCTTGTTCCTTTTCCAAGTGAAAAAAGATTGAATGAAGTATATCTTAATGAAACAGACGATGAAACACAGAAAGCCTCTTCATATGGAGAAAAAATGTCTGCACTCTTCTCTTCTCTTAAAGAACATTTTCATAAAGATTCCATACATCTTATCGCAAGCCATCTCTTTGTAATGGACAGCATTGAAGATGGTTCCGAACGAAGTATACAGCTTGGCGGAAGCTATATGGTCGGAGGAGATATCTTTCCTGAGACAGCAGACTATATCGCTCTTGGACACGTCCATAAACCACAGAAGGTTCCCGGCTGTCCAAATGCAAGATACAGCGGCTCTCCACTTCCTTTTAATATTAAGGAAACTTCTTTTCATAAACAGGTTATCTCCGTAGAACTTCGTGCCGGTTCTCCCTGCGTTATTCATGAACTGCCGCTTCCTGTATATAAACCAATCGAAATATGGCATTGTGAAAACATTGAAGAAGCGATTGAAAAATGCGAAGAAAATAAAGAGCGGGACTGCTGGGTATACCTTGAGATTAAGACCGACCACTATATTCACGAAGAAGATATCAAAAAAATGAAGACATTAAAAACAGACATTCTATCGATTACTCCTGTTTTACCAGAGAATGCCTCTGATGACTTTTCCGCCTCTGATATTAGAGAACAGCCATTTGATGAACTTGTTAAAAATTTTTACCGGAAAAGATTTCAGGTTGATATCGGAGAAGAGACACTCGCTCTTTTGATGCAGATTATGGAGGAGAACTAAATGAGACCACTTCAATTAAAACTGACTGGTATTAATAGTTACCGAGAAGAACAGATCATTGATTTTGAAACACTGACTTCGCAGGGACTTTTCGGAATTTTTGGTCCTACCGGAAGCGGAAAGTCCAGCATTTTAGATGCGATGACTCTTGCCTTATATGCGAAACTCCCCCGCGATACTAAAAACTTTATCAATACCAACGAAAAAAAGGCTAACGTTTCCTTTCTTTTTTCCATCACAACAGACAAGACACGCAAATACTTAGCAGAACGTTCTTTTCGCTATCACACAGGAAATAGCGCTTCTACAGTAAGAAATACAACCGGACGTCTTATCTTGTATGAGGGAGATACTGAAACTGTTTTAGCTGACAAACCTACAGAAGTTACAAATGAATGTATCCGTCTTCTTGGACTTACAAGCGAAGACTTTATGAGGACGGTCGTTCTTCCGCAAGGACAGTTCAGTGAATTTCTCCGTCTGAAAAACAAAGAACGACGCATTATGCTTCAGCGTATTTTTCACCTTGAAAAATATGGAATAGAACTTACCGGTAAAATTGCCCGCGCAAGGCAAAAACAAGATTTACTTTTAAGTACTCTTTCCGGAGAAAAAAAGGGATATGAAGATATCTCTTCCCAGAAGCTTTCTTCATTGAAAAAAGAAAAAAAAGAAAATACCAAACAGTGCGCCACTCTCTCTGAACAGCTCACTGTTTTAGAAAAAAACTTTGAAGAAACAAATGAACTTTTCTCCTTACAGCAGGAACTCTCTCCCCTAGAAGAACAAAAAAAAGAAAATGAAAAGAAACTTTCTTCCATAAAACAAAAGGAAAAGCAGCTTGATACTGCAAAAAAAGCCAATCAGCTTCGTTCTTTTTCTGATCAGGTCTCACAGACAAAAAGCATTTGTGAAGAAGCAGAAAAAAGATTGCAGCATATTCAAAAAGAAGTAGATTCTCTTCACATTGCTTTTGAAGCAGCAAAAAAAGCATATGATGAAGTCCATCTATCACAAAAAGAAACTCTCCCTGCCCTTCAAAAAGAAGAGCAATTATTAGAAAACTCTCTATCCACTATCAACACAATACAATCCTGGTCTAAATCACAAAAAGATTACGAAAGACAAAACCAGGAACTTTTAAAAACATTGTCTCCTTTAAAAGAAAAGCAGCAAAGCCAATTAAAAAAAGAAGAAGACATGCGAAAACAGATTGAAAACATAGAAGCGGAACTAGATGCAGACAAAGTTACTGCTGAAAAAAAAGCTCTTTTAGAAAAGGGCAATATCATGGAAGAAAACTATCGGGAAAAGCATCAGAATTATACAACAAATTCAGAGGTTTTATCTGACTTAAAAGCAAAGATTATAACAGAAAAAGAAGCCTTTACTCTAAAAAAAAGGCAATTAGAATACAGCTATATACAACTTTCCCACCGACTTTCTTATTTAGAAAAACAACATTCTGATCTTACTGAAAAATTAACTGATTTTAGAGAGAAAGAAACTCAAAACAAGCAGCAGCAAAAATTATTGCAGCAAAATCATATGGCTCAGCTTTTACGTGAAGAATTACAAGAAGGTGTGGTCTGTCCCGTCTGCGGTATTCCTTATGAAAAACATGATCTGCCAACAGAATCCTCCCCATTTTCGTTGAAAGATCTAGAAGAAACGCAAAAAAATCTAGAAAAAAATATACAGCAATTGCAGAATAGAATCATGCAGATTGAAAAAGAATTTGCCTCTCTAAATACACAACTCCCAAATCTAAAAGAGGCTCTGGAAATCACTACCCAAAACGATCTCTCTGATATGATTTCTGCCCCTGATCTACAGAAAAAAACTCCGAATAATCCCCCTATCGTACCGGATTATTCTGCCATTTCCAGACAGCATGCTGAATATTTACAGGCAAAAGGACACCTTCAACAGCAGGAAAACCAGTATACAGAGCAGAACACACTCCTGAAAGAACAGCACGCTACCCTCCAAAACTATGTAGAAAAAATATTTTCTCTTCGAAAAGAAAATAACATCGAAAATTTTTCTATTGCTCTTAAAAACCTTCGAAATAGGGAAGAACATCATCAAAAACAAGAAAAAGCTTTAAAAGAAAAACGCCTTTCTTTAGAAATCCTCCTTTCTGAGAAAGATAGTCTTTCTTCCCAGATTATATCTTTAGAAAATGAAAGTTCATCCCTCACTGCAACCATTGATAACTGCAAAAAAGTAATTGCAGAACAAACCGAAAAAATTCCAAAACAGTTCTCTTTCGATATGGATTTTCCTCTGGCATTAAATAAGGTCAAAGAAAAACAGGAAAATATCAAAACTTGTTTTTCCAAAGCAGAAAAAGTCTACCAAAACAAACAAAAAGAACTGCAGCAAAAACGAGAAGAACTTGGCTCCTGCGAAAGCACTGCCGCTTCTTCACATACACATTTAAAGCAAATGACGCAGCTTTATCAAAACCAAAAAAATATGCTCGGTTTTAAAGAAGAGGAACAGCCTGAATGTTACTACATGGAAGAAATACAAATAAATCAACTTCACAACGAAATTGACACCTACTATACTTCTGCAAGAAAAACCGAAGAACAAATTCTTTATTTAAAAAATAAGCTTGGAAATCGTCATATTGAAGAAGAAGACTGGCGCAGACAAAAAGAAGAACGGGACTCTGCCAGAAACCAAATTAATACTCTAACTTCTTCCCTTCTCCTTTTAGACCATCAGATTCAGGAGATGACAGAAAGACTCACTGAAAAGCAAAAATTAGAAGAACAATGGGAAAAAGAAACACATAAAAAAGATATGATAAAAGAATTAGAACAGCTTTTCAAGGGAAACGCTTTCATTGAATATGTGGCCCAGGCAAAGCTTGCCTATATCGCCAGAGAAGCTTCCGTCATTCTCTCAAAGATATCTGGTGGAAACTACACTCTCGAAATTAACGAATCCGCTGAATTTATTATACGGGATAATAAGAACGGCGGTGCCATACGCCCTTCCGATACTCTTTCCGGCGGAGAAATGTTTATTACATCCCTCGCATTAGCATTAGCGCTTTCTTCCTCCATCCAGCTTAATGGAGCTGCACCACTTGAATTTTTCTTCTTAGATGAGGGATTCGGAAGTTTAGATGACGATCTGTTAGACACTGTTATGAATAGTTTAGAACAGCTTCAATCCAAAAAGAGAAGTATTGGCATCATCAGTCATGTAGAGGCCATTCAGACAAGAGTTCCCGTAAAGCTCCTTGTCACTCCATCAGATCTATCACAAAAAGGCAGCCAGATTACATTAGAATATTCCTAATCCTGATTTAATGGACTAAAGAAACGAAAACCAAAACTTTATATAAAATAAAATGTGAAGATAGTCGCGGCGTAGAAAATGCCTGACTGGCATTTTTACTTGCTCCGACATCATATTTTATTTTATATAAAGTTTCTGGTTTTCTGTTCTTTGGCCACAGAGGAAATCAGGATTTTGTGTAAAAAAATAAGGGGGTTCCCCAAAATTCTACGCTTTCTATATCAAATGGAAACACCCAGAAGAAATGAGTCAATCCTTTAAACTTTAATTTCCCAA
Organism: Anaerobutyricum soehngenii; assembly: GCF_009697165.1. Classification (NCBI taxonomy): domain Bacteria; kingdom Bacillati; phylum Bacillota; class Clostridia; order Lachnospirales; family Lachnospiraceae; genus Anaerobutyricum; species Anaerobutyricum soehngenii. The sequence goes on from NZ_VULP01000016.1 coordinate 56,555, forward strand.
GAATCCATAGCCTTCTGGGCAATCCCCCGTCTCACCAACTACGGATTTAGAGTAGACAGAAAAAAGAAACAATACCATATCCCAGATGCGGCTTCGGAGCGTGTTTAAGATGCGGATAAGCATCTTAAACACAGCGACTACAGAGCAGATGGGATATGGTATTGTTTCTTTTTTCGTAAACTATAAATCAGTAATTAAAAACCTTTGTAGTATCTTCCTAAGGCATCTGCTGCAACCATTGCTGCGTATACCTTCTCTGGTGTAACTTCAAATGGTTCATTACCTAATGTGTCATCTGGGGAAGCTGCTAATGTTGCTGCTTCCATAAGAGCATCCTTATCTGGATTCTCGATTCCAAGATCTGCAAATGTAGTAGGAAGTCCAACATCCATGCAGAAAGTAATTACTTCATCTAATAAATCTTCATCGGCATTCTCAAGTACAAGCTGTGTTAATGTACCAAATGCAACTTTTTCTCCATGATATAAATGGTGACATTCTTTAATACATGTCAGGCCGTTATGGATGGCATGTGCGCCAGCTAATCCGCCACTTTCAAATCCCATACCAGATAACAGTGTGTTTGCTTCAATTACTTTTTCTACTGCTGTAGTACATACATCAGCTTCTACTGCAAGTTTTGCTTTTACACCTTCTTCTATTAATGTCTGATAGCAAACTTTTGCCAAAGTAATCGCTGCAATTGTAATATGACCACCTGCACAGCTAGTTGCATTGCTTGCCTGACAGGCTTTTGCTTCAAAATATGTTGCAAGTGCATCACCCATACCGGAAACTAACAGTCTCGCCGGAGCCTTTGCGATAATATCGGTATCTACTAAAACAAGATTTGGATTTGCCGGTAACCATAAGTATTCTTCAAATACGCCATCATCTGTATAAACTACAGTAAGGGCAGAACAAGGTGCATCTGTTGCGGCAATGGTAGGACATACGATAACCGGACTGTTCACATAATAAGCAACGGCTTTTGCTGTATCAAAAATCTTTCCGCCGCCGACACCGATAACCATATCGCAGCCTTTTTCTTTTACGATAGCAACCAGGCGGTTAATCTCGTTTTTAGAACATTCCCCATGAAATGCTTCAAAAACAAGTTCACATCCTGTCTCTTTGAAACTATCTTCGATAATTCCACCAACACGTTTCTTTCCGCTTTCACTAATTAAAATAAAAGGCTTCTTTCCAAGCTTTGTAGCGTACTGCGCAATATTCGCAAGCTCTCCCTTTCCCTGCACGTACTTCGCTGGACTGATAATAATGTTTGCCATAAAAAAATACCATCCTTTCTTATAATAGAAAAAAATTGCTACAAAAACCGCTTTGTAACCCCGGTTTTCTTGTTATAATTATAACAATTTTCTAATAAAAAAGCAACAGTTCTTTGTATAATTAGACAAAAAACAGGAAACAGATGCGATAGTTGTTTCTGTAAAGTTACTACTATAATATCCATTTCCCGTTTCTATTTATTTTATTCGAAGTTATTATCGAAAATAATATTAAGTTTAGCTTAATGCTGCTGTAACAAGTGCCATTTTATAAACTTCCTGTGCATTACATCCACGACTTAAATCATTGATCGGTGCATTAAGTCCCTGAAGAACTGGTCCGATTGCTTCATATTCACCAAGACGTGCAGCAATCTTATATCCGATATTACCTGCACTGATTTCTGGGAAGATAAAAGTATTTGCCTGTCCTGCTACTGTAGAACCTGCACATTTTACTTTTGCAACTTCCGGTGCTACCGCTGCATCAAACTGAAGCTCACCGTCAATATCTAAGTCTGGCGCCATCTCTTTTACTTTCTTTGTAGCATTCGCCATTAATGTTACCATCTCGCCCTTTCCAGAGCCATATGTAGAATAAGATAACATAGCAACCTTTGGATCAATACCAAAGATTTTTGCTGTCTTTGCAGTCTCAATAGCGATCTCTGCTAATTCATCTTCATTTGGAGCAATGTTAATTGCACAATCTCCCATTGCTAACTTCTTATCACCTTTTACCATGATAAAGCAGGAGCTTACAATCTTGTTACCTGGTTTTGTTTTAATTAACTGTAATGCAGGACGTACTGTATCTGCTGTAGAATAAGTTGCTCCTCCTAACAGACAATCAGCCTTACCCATCTTTACTAACATTGTTCCAAAATAGTTTGATTTAGAAAGAGCATCGCGAACCTGTTCCGGTGTCATCTTGCCTTTTCTTAATGTTACCATCTCATCAACCATCGCATCAATATCAGCATACTGTTCCGGATCAATGATCTGACATTTATCAATATTAAATCCGGTTTCTTTTGCTGCTGCCTTTACTTCGTCAGCCTTTCCAAGAAGAATAACACCAAGAACTCCCTCTGCTGTAAGTTTATCTGCTGCTTCAAGAATACGGGCATCTGTTCCTTCTGTAAAAACAATAGTACGTGGGTTTGCTTTTAACTGCTCTGATAATTTTTTAAACATGTTTTATTTACCTCCTGTTATTCAGTCATATACCTAACAAAATCCAAATAACTAAAATCTTTCGACTGCAGATCGCGCAATGAACTATCGCACGAACTTGCACACACATTTTTTATTGTATCGGTTTTGTTTCCGCTTTTCAAGCTATTTCGAAAGAAAATACAAAAATTTATGCACTTTTCTTTGTACATAATAGAATTCCACTATGGATCATAAAACAATCTGCTAAGCAAACTGCACAACAAAGGTATTACTGTACAGATTTTTTATATTTATAACGTAATATTCCACTCTGGAATACGCCTTCTTTCCAGGTTCCTTCTTCCACAATATCCCAGTCTGGATGTTGTTTATCCAAATATTTCTTTTGTCCGTAACCTTCTTTTATTCCATCCGAATCAAAAACAGCATCACATAAAAGTCTTCCATCTTTTCCGTATACTTTATACCGATCTTTATCCCACTCAAAAGCACGAACACCTGTGGAATAGCGATTTCGATATCCTGGTCTGAACTTTTTACCGGTAAGCTGCTGGAACAGACGTAGCGTATTCGGATGGAGAAGCGCAGTATAACGAAGTCCCCCTTCACTTAGCTCTTTGTAATAATATGGATAAAACGGCATCATAAACTGTAAAAACACTTGCTTTAACTTCTCGATATCATTTACATATCCTACAAGTTTACCTTCCTCTTCCCGGAAATCTACACAGGTAAAGTATTCTTTTACCATTCTTCCTGTAATGGTAGAAAGCCCTTCAATAATATCATTCTTTTCTTTATATAATTCCTGAGATATCTCCCCAAGCTTTTTAAGCTGACTCCATTCCTCTTTATTATAAACACAAACCAAATTCTGCAGCTCCTGAGTCATATAATGATATAACTGCTCTTTTTGTTTCACTGCCTGCATATCTGCAGATGCCTCTTCTTTTATCGAAATATTCTGTAACTCTTTTTTTGCAGCACTTTGTAATTCTCTTTGTGACTCTTTTTGCGTAGTACCTTGCGATTCTCCCTGTATCCTGCTTTGTGACTCTCTTTTCGCAGTATTTTGCAATTCTTCCTGTGTCCTGCTTTGTGACTCTCTTTTCGCAGTACTTTGTAACTCTTCTTTCGTAGTATTCTTTGAATCAGACTTACTAGCCATAAAAAAGGCAATCCCAGCAATAATAATTCCAATTACTACGACTCCGATTATAAGATTCATTTCTTCTCTCCCTCTTTTTCCTCAGTAATTATAGCAATTTTGAAAAAAATACTATATTATATTTATACTATACGTTTTTCACAAAAAATTCAATATTAAATGTTATATTTAGTAAGTATATATAAACGAAGACTTTTATGGAGATTCTATATGATTACCTGTTTCGTACAGCTTAATTTAAAGCTGCTTTTCGTTTTAATCCTGTTGGGATTTATTATCGGGAAAAGCAGACACTCAGCCATTCAAAACTTTTCCAACAAAAAGTGTGGCTATTTTATTATGGACTTTTTTAATCTGATCGGTATTCCTGTTCACGAGCTTGGACATTTACTCTTTGGCCTTTTCTTTGGATACCATATTGACCAGGTTTGCCTGTACCGCACCACAAAAAAGGCGATTCATTCAGGTGGAACTTTAGGATTTGTAAAAATGCACCATGAAAATCATTCCTTTTTGCAAAAACTGCAGGGAGATTTAGGGCAGTTTTTTATCGGGATCGGTCCACTGTTGTTTGGACCAGCCGTTATTTATATTATCAGCCGGTTTCTCCCGGAAAATATCAGAACACTCCCTTTTTCCTTCCAAAAAGGATGGGCAATTTCCCTGAAAGCCTTGCAACAATTACGAGCTTCTGATATAATCTTTCTGTTTGTATTCCTGTATATCATTATGGGAATTTCTTTAAATATGGAATTAAGCAGACAGGATATGCATCTTGCCTGCAAAGGCCTGATTCTTCTTGAGGTTATATTTCTTATTCTTTCAGGTCTTTCTGTTTTATTTCACTGGAATCTGCAATACAGCATTGATATTCTCTTTCGATGGAATCTACTGATTTCTTCTATCGGAATCATCTCCGCACTAATTGCCAATCTGATTTCTCTGATTTAAAGCTCATAAATAAATAATACAAAGGGGTATGTATAAATTATGTCAGTATTAAAAAAATTCAAAAAGAAATTCATTTCAAAGTTACGACGAATCCGCAAACACTATCGCTATAAAGTATATTTTCCAAAAGTATATTCTTCCTACTGTACTGAACCTGTACAGGAGAATAAAGTCCTGTTTTTGGAAATGCGTTTTACAAAACTTTCCAATTCATTTGAACTTATTTATAAAGCTTTAGAAGAATCCGGCGAATATGATTTAAAATGTTCTTATGTACAGTTTAATTTTATCCGCGGACGCGAGTTTACACAGCGCGTTAATGAAATGCTCAAAGAACTTGCAACAGCAAAATATGTCTTTGTTGATGATGCTTCTTTAATTCTTTCATCTATTCCATTAAGAAAAGAAACGGTAGCAATCAATCTCTGGCATGCCTGTGGTGCATTTAAAAAGTTTGGCCGCAGCACAGCAGAATTAAAATTCGGCTCTTCTGCTGCTACATTAGATAAATATCCAAACTATGGTAACCTTACTCATGTAACTGTCAGCAGCCCTGAAGTCATCTGGGCATACGAAGAGGCAATGCACCTTCCTAAAGGTATAGTAAAAGCAACCGGTGTCAGCCGTACTGACCAGTTCTATGATAAAGAATTTGTAGAAAGCCGCAAGCAAAAACTATACGAAATCATGCCAGAAGCTAAAGATAAAAAAGTTATTCTTTATGCCCCAACCTTCCGAGGTCATGTTGCTACTGCTTCCTCCCCGGACCGTATTGATTTTGAACGTTTTTGTCGTGAATTAGGCAACGAATATGTTATCGTTTGCAAACATCATCCATTTGTCAAAAATCCACCGATCATTCCGGAAGAATTACAGCACTTTGCGAGAGACCTTACCAAGTACCTTTCTATCGAAGACTTACTTTGTTGTGCAGATATTTGTATCTCTGATTATTCTTCACTGGTATTTGAATACTCTTTATTTGAAAAACCAATGATTTTCTATGCATATGATTATGATAACTACTGTGACTGGCGTGGCTTTTATTATGACTATTCCGAATTCACACCAGGTCCGGTTGTTCAGACAGAAGATGAGCTTATAAACAGCATCAAGAATATTGATACACAGTTTGATAAGCAAAAAGTCATTGATTTCAAAGAAAAATTCATGGGAAGCTGCGATGGACACGCAACAGAACGTATTATCGCCTTAATGAAAGAAAATTAAAATCCTGATTTGAGGGACTAAAGAAATGAAACCCAGAAACTTTATATAGAATAAAATGTGAAGATAGTCGCGGCGTAGAAAATGCCTGACTGGCATTTTTACTTGCTCCGACATCACATTTTATTCTATATAAAGTTTCTGGGTTTCTGTTCTTTGGCTCCAGATGAAATCAGAATTTTGTGCAAAAAATAAGGGAATTCCCCAGACGTGAGTATCTTTCTGCTGAATTACATTGAGATTTCTAAAGAAAAGGGGATTCTCCAAAAAGTTATGGATTTCCGTAGAATTAAATTCAAAAGGATTGACATTCAAATTGCTGTCTATTAAAAAACTATGAAAAAAGAGAAAAACTGTTTATAAATATTGTATTTTATGACTTTGATCTATGGATTTTAGCAGAAAGCGTATTCCTTTTGGAGATTTTCATTCTAAATAAAAACCATAGTCTTCTGGACAATCCCCTTATTTTTCCCAAAACGAAAATACTAATTTCCATCTGGAGTCAAAGAACAGAAAACCAGAAATTTAATAGAAAAGAAATGTGATGTCGGAGCCAGTAAAAATGCCGAACAGGCATTTTCTACGAAGCGACTATCTTCACATTTTCTTTTCTATTAAATTTCTGGTTTTCGTTTCTTTAGACCCTCAAATTAGTATTTAATCCCCATTCTCACCAACTGTGGATTTAAAGTAGTCAGAAAAAAGAAAAAATACCATATCCCAGATGCGGCTTCGGAGCGTGTTTAAGATGCGAATAAGCATCTTAAATACAGCGACTACAGAGCAGATGGGATATGGTATTGTTTCTTTTTTCGTCTATACGAAATCTACAAATTAGTATTTTTTAGATGACATGCGAGTTCGTGTTTTTCGCCTACTGTTTTTAATTCTGGTTTTTCTTCTTGACATTTTTTCATGCAGTAAGCACAACGATTCTGGAACGGGCAGCCTTTTTGTTCTCCTGTCGCTCCATTCACTTCTCCTTCAAGAGGCTCGATTGGTTTTGAAAAATCCATATGAATATCAAATACGGATTGTAACAATGCTTTTGTATATGGATGCATCGCTTCTTCCGTAACCTTTTCTCCCGGAAGGATTTCTACAATGTTACCCATATACATTACTGCGACTTGGTGTGCTATACTTGATATCATTGCCAGATCGTGACAGATAAATCCTAATGCGATCTGTTTTTCTTTTTGCAGCTTTACAAGAAGCTCAAGGATTGTCTTTTGTACAGAAACATCTAAGGCTGAAGTTGATTCATCGCAGAAAATGATTTCCGGTTCTAAAGCGATTGCCCGGGCAATGCCTACTCGCTGCTGCTGCCCGCCACTCATATTATGTGGATAGCGATCAACAAAGTCTCCTGGTAATTCTACCATTTCCAGATACTTTCTTGCGATGGCATCTTTCTCTTTTTTCTTAATCAGTCCGAAATTCATAAGTGGTTCACAAATTATATCCCGCACTTTCATTTTAGGATTAAAGGATGTCGCAGGATTTTGGAAGACCATCTGCACGTTTCTGCGGTTTGCTCGTAATTCTTCTCCCTTCATCTTTGTAATATCTTTTTCTTTGAAAAAAATCTTTCCTGATGTCGGTTTCTCAAGCTGTACCATCATCCGCATAAATGTGGACTTTCCGCAACCGCTTTCTCCTACAATTCCTAATGTCTGTCCCTTATAGAACTTCAAACTGATATCATCATTGGCAATCAATTCTTTTCCGTTTGCCAGAGGGAACTTCTTTGTCACATGTTTTGCTTCTAAAATAGGTCTTTCTTCTTTAGACATACCGCTCCCCCTTTAAAGATGGCACAGCCAGCAATAGATTCTTTGTATAGTCTGACTTTGGATTATGTAAAATCTCTTCTCTGTCACCGGAATCTACAACTTTTCCCTGCTTCATTACGATCATTTTATCTGCCATATACGCAGCAACACCAATATTATGTGTTACGATAATAATGCTCGTACCAAAAGTGTCTCTAAGTTCCATCATCTCACGTACGATCTGTGCCTGCGTTGTTACATCAAGTGCACTTGTCGGTTCGTCTGCAAGAAGGAGTTTTGGTTCAAATGTCATAGCCATTGCAATACCGACTCTTTGACACATACCTCCGGAAAGTTCAAATGAATAACTATCCATAATACGCTTTCCATTCGGCAGACGCATCTTTTCTAACATCTGAATGGCCATATCTGCTGCATCTTTTTTGGAAATGTCTCTATGCGCGCGGATATACTCCACATACTGGCTCCCAATTTTGCGGACAGGATTTATCATTGCCCCAGCATTCTGAAAAATCATGGAAATCTGAGTCCCTCTTAAATCTCTCCACTGCTTTTTAGAATAGTGAAGTAATGATTCTCCTTCAAAAAGAATGTCTCCCTTGGTTACCTTTCCACCGCCGGGCAAAACTCCTAAAATAGAACGGATTACTGTGGTTTTTCCGCTACCGCTTTCTCCCACAATGCTGCAGATTTCTCCGGGTTTCATCTGAAGATGAAACCCTTCGATTGTCGGTCTTGGATTTTGGCTGTATGTTACGGTTATATCCTGAACATTAAGCATAAAAACCTCCTATTTCGCTGGAGCAATTTCTGTTGTAAGCCAGTAATAATCTGCTGTGTGAATGTCTGCTCCTGTAACTGTCTTATCACTGATCATTGAACTGTTGTAATAACCATGAACAACAACAGCTGCGTCATCAATCAGAATCTGCTGTAACTGCTCAATAATCTTTGCACGTTTTGCTTCATCAAATTCTGTTTCTAACTGCTCATATAACTTGTCAAATTTATCATTTTTGTAATTACAGAAGTTTGCATCTGATTTACCATACCAGTTTGCAAGATATTCTGTAGGGTCGCCATTACCTACAGTAATCCAGTTAGAATCACAAAGATCATACTCTCCTGCAACCATCAAGTTCCACTCTTTATCTGCGTTCATAGAATCAATCTTTACATCAATTCCGAGGTCTTTAAGCTGTGTCTGGATTGCCTGTGCAAAGTCGGAAAGTCTTCTGTTCTCATATGTGATATATCTAAGTGAGATATTCTTTCCATTCATCTCGCGGATTCCATCGCCATCTGTATCTTTATAACCTGCATCATCTAAAAGTTTCTTGGCTTTATCTGTATTAAACTCATATGGATTCTTTAAATTATCATATCCATAAGCCAGACTGGAAGGAAGTACGGAAATTCCCGCTGTATATAAACCGCCAACTGTAACTTCGCACATGGTCTTATGATCTAATGCCATCTGTAATGCCTGTCTTAATGCATCGTCTTTTAAAATACCTTTTTCATTGACATACGCAAATCCACAGCGAACACCCTGTCCGATAGATACATTAAAGTTATCATCTTTTTTCAAAGTTTCAAGATCAGATGCAGAAGTAATATTTTCTACAAGATTTACATCACCGTTCTGGAGAGCCATTGCTTTATTATCTTCACTTAAGAAATCAATTTCAACGTTATCATAAGGCACTTCACCATTCCAGTAATATTTATTCTTTACAAGAGTTGCTTTTGTCTTAGAATCAAAACTTGTTAATGCATAAGGGCCTGTACCGATTGGATTCTCTGCAAGATCATAATCTCCACTTACATCAAGAATAACGAATACTGGATATGCAAGATCTTTTCTAAGGTCAGCCTTTGCCTGTTTTAAAACAATTGTTAAAGTACGTGCTTCATCATCTGCTGTAATTGATTCGTAATCCATAAACTTAGATGGATTAGAAGAACCCGTCTTGTTAGCATAAAGAACATCCCAGCAAGCTTTGATTGCAGAAGGAGTTACATCATTTCCGTTAGAAAACTTTACACCATCGCGGATGTGGAATACCCATGTCTTATTATCCTCTGTAGAATATTCATCACAAATCGTATTCTCTACACTTAAGTCATCTTTATACTTAAAGAGACATTCTCCAACACCATAACGGCTGTTACACCAGGCTGCATTAATCATATTTGCCGGGTCTAAAGATTCTGAGTAAGAAAAACATCCAAACTTTAATGTATTTCCCTCTGTGCTGTCACTGTTTCCTTTACCGTTTCCACCACAACCGGCAAGCATGGTAACTGCCATGATCATAGCTGTCATGATTCCTAAAAATCTTTTCATCTTCTTCATAAACTTATCCTTTCTTTATCCTTTTTTGTTATTTATTATACATAACTGTTGATTTCTACACAGACTGCAAAATACATCATATCATTTGCAGTTAACATACATAGGAACCCATACAGTTACTAATATAATCCTTTATTCTTCTCTTACATCAAGTACATCTCTTAAACTGTCACCTAAAAGATTAAATACTACAACAACGATAACGATTGCCAGTCCCGGATAAATCATCATCCATGGTGCATTTTGCATATAGGTTCTTCCCTCATTGAGCATAAGTCCCCATTCTGCCGCCGGAGCCTTGGCTCCAAATCCTAAGAAGGATAAACCGGCAAGTTCCAGCATCATACCACCAATATCTGTGGCGGCTGTAATTATCAATGTTGGAATAATATTTGGAAGCATATATTTTCTTAAAATATAGCTTGTTTTTGAGCCAGTTACTATTGCTGCATATATGTAATCTTCATGACGTATCTTCATGACAAGGCTTCTGGCAAGTCTTGCATATTTAGGCCAGCTTACTACAGCAACCGCAATCACCGCATTCTTTACACTAGCTCCCATAATACCTGCAACTGCAATAGCAAGAACCATACCTGGGAAAGAAATCATCATATCGGATATTCTCATAATAACCGCATCGATCCATCCTCCAAAATATCCTGCTAACGTTCCAAGTAAAGTTCCTATTGCAAAAATCAGTACAACGAGTATTAATGTTGCCGGGAGTGAACTTCTTGAAGCATAAATCACTCTGGAAAATATATCCCGCCCTAATTTGTCTGTTCCAAACCAATGAGCGCTGCTCGGTGGCTGTAATGCGTTCTTTAAATCAGATACATAAGGATCCTGTGGTGCAATTACCGGTGCAAAAATAGTAATAAGAGCAAGCAATATAACTAGCAATAAGAAAAAGGAAAACTGTTTATTCTTTTTTATAAAATCTAATACTTTATGCATTACGTTCACCCTTTCTCACTTCTTCGTATTCTTGGATCCACAAAAGTATAAGAGATATCTACAAGTAAATTAATTACCATATAAATTAATGCTACCCATAGTACATATCCCTGAATCAGTGAATAATCATAGGAACTAATTGCCTGTACTGCCAGATTTCCAAGACCTGGATATGTGAAAATAACTTCTACTACTGCCGTACCTCCTAATAAATTACCAAGAGATAATCCAAGCAGGGTAATCAATGGTAATAATGCATTTGGAAATACTTGCTTCCAGAGTACTTCTTTTTCTGTCATTCCTCTTGCTCTTGCTCCAGTAACATAATCTTGGTTCAGTTCTTCTAAAACTGCTGTTCTTACCTGCCTTGTATATTTTCCCATCATTGCAAAAGCTAAAGTCGCTGCCGGTAAAATAATCTTTTCAAATCCTTCTCCTGTTGAAATAACAGGAAGTAAACTAAACTTCAGTGCAACTACATATAAAAGTATTAGTCCAACCCAAAAGTTAGGAATCGATACCCCAAGAAAAGTAATTCCTCTGACCAGATAATCAATCCAGGAATTCTTATAAACTGCCGATAACATCCCTAGCGGAATCGCAAATAGCAGCATAAGAAGCAATGCCGCAAATGCCAGTTTTAATGTTGGAAGTAATCTTTCTGATAAAAGCTCTGCTACTGGCTTTCCATTCGAATAAGAAGTTCCGAAATCTCCATGAAGAACTTTACTAAACCATCGCCCATATTGTACTAAAATCGGATCATTTAATCCTAGTTTTTCTCTTTCCTCCTTTGCCCTCGTATGTACTCTTGGAATCTTTTTGTGCTTGATTTTGTGAGAAGATTTTTTGTCAGTTGTGTCCAAATTTTTGAGGCGTACGCAGTGCGTACGTTGATGAAATTCAGGTGCGACTGGCGGAAAATCAGCCACAAAAGTAAGTGCAAGAAAGACTCCGAGAGTACATCGTATAAAATTAACATGAAAAAGTATGGATTTTAAAATAGAAAATCATTAATATAAGACCCTGCTACATATCAAACCGGAGGCAGCAGACTGTTATGATAGGACAATCTTAGAATATCCCAAAGAAAAGGACATATAAGTACAATTCCAAAAAAATTCTTGTAATTTTCTAGAAAAGCCTATATGGCCTGTACAATTTTCTACATATATCTACAATACTTTTCAATAATATCATGACAATTTTTCTATGCCAAAGTGTAATTTTACCTTTTTTGATGCTTATTTTGACAATTAAGTTCTTTTATCTATGTATTTTTTTGTCCACCACACTACTTAATATTACCTGTCCTGTTTTTAAATGCAAATCCCTTGCATATTTTACACTTGAAATAATCCATATAATTTTTTAATAAAAATGGAAATATCCATACCAGACTAAGTATTTTTGATTCAATATTGCTATATTTACTTTTCTATTTTATAATAATGATATTATTTTTATATGATATCAGGGTCAAAAGGTCCAAACTCCATTCGGGCTTGCACGATAAAGTGTTTGACTTTGGGACCCGCGGAATTTGAGGCTGAATCAAATCATTACAACAATTTACATGGCACAGGAGGCATTGGGATTTATGCAAAACAGTAAAGAGAAAAATTTAGATTTTATAGAAATTTTGTCTAAAGAACCAGATAATATTCTTTCTTTAGACGTTTCTTCTGTAAAGACATTACAGATCGGGTATCAGGCAGAGACTCTTCTTCTACACAAAGCAGATGATGATACTCTTACAATTAAGGAATACATTAACGGTCTTTCCGGAAGTGAATATTATGCAAAAGTTACTGCGAATCGTTTTAAAACAACCATACGTTACGGTCGAAGAGAAACTGTAAATCCCGCTACCTGTATCGAAATTTTCCTCCCGGATTCTTTCAATGGCGAATTACTCCTTTCATCCCAATATGGCAATATCATTACAGATGCCGACTGGAATGTAGAACGATTTGCTGCCGAGACAACAGAAGGTTCTATTTCTTTAAATACGATCACTGCTCCACGAATCCGGCTTGTTTCTTCAATCAGTTTAATTCACATTACACGAGCAGAGGGATTTACGGATATACACTCTGTTTCTGGTACAATTATCGCTGACTGTATCGAAGGTGGTGCCAAATTAGCTACTTCATCCAGTCCGATTCAGGCTACATTCTCTTCTTTAAATAATATTGTAGAATGTGAAACATTAAATGGAAATATTCAGCTTACACTTCCTGAAAACTGCGGAATGAAGATTGATGGAATCAGCAAACGAGGCTCTATTCACTCGAACATCGAGGGACTTTCTATTAAAGAGAAACCCGGAAATGTACAAAATATTACTGGTATTTTAGGTGAAAAACCTTTTTATAATGTACGTATATCTACAATTAACGGAAATATTTCTCTAAACTAAAACATCTACTAAGCCTATGGCATAAATTCTTGTATCACACATAGAATCCATGCCATAGAATTCTTAAAATTCAAGTCGAGAAGACTCCCACCTGAAAGAGGTGGGAGTCTTCTCGACTGAGATAAAAAAAGCTGTTATAGTTACAATTATAAAATCATCAAACTATAACAGCTATTATATTCTATATCTATCTTACTTATCATGTACCTTCAAAACTACACACAAACTATCTTTTCTAATTGCAAATCTTATTGACTAAAGCCTTTACTAAAGCCGGTCATCTCGATTCCGCTTACGCTTCATCTCGATGGATTTGCTCCGCAAATCTTCATGCTGTCATAAACTGTATTCATAAAGCAAGCTTCATTCAGCCAGTTTACTGACATCATTACGGCTTTCTACGCTTGGTCAAGCTTTCGACCGATTAGTAACAGTCAACTCCACACATCGCTGTGCTTCCATCTCTGCCCTATCTACCTCATCGTCTCTAAGGGGTCTCTCACTCTTTCGAGTCTGGATATCTCATCTTGAGGGGGGCTTCACGCTTAGATGCCTTCAGCGTTTATCCCTTCCCGTC
>NZ_VULP01000017.1:0-63168 GCF_009697165.1 Anaerobutyricum soehngenii
ACGAAATAAACAACAGGCTGAATAGCAAAGTATGCCATTCAGCCCATTACATTATATTTTTGTATTCTATAAACCTATGATTTTATCATCAATCTGAGAGGTTTACACAGAATAATTTACACTACCACTACAGAGTAGATGGAATATATCCTTTTTTCTTTTTTCGTCTACACCAAATCTACAAAATCAACAGTCCATAAATGAGCATAAAATATTCTGGGAGTTTTCCTTCTTCTACCCACTGTAATTCCTGATTCAGATACTTTGTTACCGTTTTGCCAACATTTCCTCCTAATGATTCTATCGAATAGCGCATTTTATCCTGAAAACGGCAAGGTTCACCAGATACGCGTGTACATTCTGCTTTTTTACAATGCAGGCAGGCACCACTACTTAAAGAAATACTTCCGGAATATTTCTGTTCTAATTTCAAGATTTCCTCTTCTAATTCCTCTTTATAAGGGCGAAGAAATTCTTCTGTTACTTTCCATTGTTCATCTTCCACATAGGACTGACTCGTAAGTTCTTTTGGCAGATATAATTTTCGTCCCATAATTTGAATTTTACGATACTTATTCCAATAATCCTTCTCCACATCAAATGTATATGGTGGACAACACCATAGTTTCCCATAGTTTGAACATTCCTTGCAAAATTCAAGAAACGTCGCAACATCCACACATTCTTTCACATATTCTTCCATAGGAACTTCTACTTGAAAATTTTCTATCTTTTCAGCAGCATATTTCTTCTCTTTCATTGTTTTTCCCCCCTATTTTACTAACATTTCCATAATAACGATGTATTTTCTGCAAAAGATTTCAAGTCGAGCCGCCTGAAAGAAGTAGGAGTCTTCTCGACTGAGATAAACCTTTTTATAAAAAGACTGTCGAATTTAACTGATTCGTGGGATTGGGTTAGGATTTAATTTTAGCATCTAAATCAAAGTAGAAGTCTACTCCATTCTCTTTATTTGCTACTCCAAAGTCCTTTCCATGTGCTTTCATTGTTGCTGCTACGATAGATAGACCGATTCCGTTTCCTCCGTATTCTCTCGTTCGAGCTTTATCAACTTTATAAAACTTGATCCAAAGTTTATTGAGTTCTTCTTCTGGAATACATTTACCGTCATTATATACATGAATACGAAGGTTACTATCCATACGTTCAAACCAGATTCGAATCGTACCATTTTCATAAACGTGATTCAATGCATTAGACAAATAGTTACTAAATACCTCTTCAATCATTAATTCATCAGCCCAGGCGTATACCGGACCTTGTTCTTCAAAGATAACCTTATTATTCTTCTTTTTGAAAAGTATCTGTGAAGAATTAATCTTATTTTGAATCATCTGACATACATCAAAGCGCTGCATGCTGAGCTGATTATTGCCAAATTCAATCTGATTGAGCGTGAGAAGCTTTTTGACCATTGCATTCATTTTTTTCGCTTCGTCTGCGATTACTTCACAATAGAAGTCCTTGCTTTCTTCGTCATCTGTAATATTTTCTTTTAAGCCTTCTGCATAGCCTTGAATCAGGGCAATCGGTGTTTTTAGTTCATGACTGACGTGGGAGAGGAATTCCTTTCTCATATCATCAATCTTTTCTTTTTTCTCAATATCCTTCTTCAGTTCCAGGTTTGCTGATTTTAAATCTGCGATTGTCGATTCCAGCTTTTCCGACAACTGATTCATTGAATTACCCAGTTCTCCTAGTTCATCATCCTGCGTGACTTCAACCTTTGCATCAAAATCCAGATTAGCCATTCGATTGGCAACAGATGCCATATTTTTAATTGGTTTTGTAAAACTGGATGCAAAAATAAAGATAATCAGGCTTCCCAGCATGATGCCGATCATTCCGATATATATCATGAAGCGGCTGCTGATATCTGCACTGGCCCGTATTCCTTCAATTGACACGCGCATGGCGATTAAATAATCATTATCTGTAAATCCAAAGAGATAAATACCATTCTGCCCACTGGCCTGATCTTTTAACTGTGTTACGAAATATCCTTTATTTATCAGTGTAGAAAAGTTATTCTCCTCTGCCCTTTCCCATGGCAGGATATGCTTTTTATTATCCCCCCAGAAATAGTTTCCCTTATTACCAAGAATAACCTGGCTTCGAATCTGATCAAGGTAACCAAGAATCTCTTCGTACGTTTTACTTCCATCTATCAGATTACTAAATATTACATTTTGACTATAATAATAGTTACTGGACTGCGCAATCATCATCTTTATATTTGTCTTATTAGAAATCTGTTCCATTTCCTCATCAATGGTATCCTGATTCTCTTCATTCTTTAAGATATTCTTGACTTTATTAAAAGTCTCCACGATGGATTCTTTTTCAGATGACACATAATATTTTTCTGAAAATGTATTATTCAAAAACCACGTAAATACAATGACCCATCCTACAATCAAGATTAATATTGATGTCATCTTAAATCGTATTGAATTTCTCATACTGTACTCCTAACCATTCAAGAATGCCCCGGCATTCCTGCTGCAAGATGCCACCTTATTTAATCTACCTCAAACTTATAGCCCATTCCCCAGATTGTCTTGATATACTCTCCCTTTTCGCCCAGCTTACTACGCAGCTTTTTGACATGGGTGTCAATCGTTCTGGCATCTCCAAAATAATCATAATTCCATACGTTATTAAGAATCTTTTCTCTTGAAAGTGCTACTCCCTGATTCATTACGAAATAGTTCAGTAATTCAAATTCTTTAAAACTTAATGTAATCTCCTTTCCATCAATTCTGACTTCGTGTGCTGCGATATCAAGTTCAATACCGCCCGCTTTCCGTATTTCTCCTGTAGAAAGGTTATTACTTCTTCTTAAAATTGCCTCAACTCTGGCAACAAGAATCTTTGGGCTGAATGGTTTGGAAATATATTCATCTACTCCAAGATCAAATCCATTAAGCTCATCGCTCTCCTCGCCTTTTGCAGTCAGCATGATAATCGGAACCTGTGAATACTGGCGAATTTCTTTTACTACATCAAATCCATTAATTTTAGGCATCATTACATCACAGATGATCAAACTGATGCTTTTATCCTTAAAAAAGATATCCAGGGCTTCTTCGCCATCTGCGGCTTCTACAACTTCAAAGTCCTTCTTTTTCAGGAAATCCTTTACCAGTTTCCTCATTCTGCTCTCATCATCTACGATCATTATTTTTAATTTATCCATAAAAAAGCCTCCCTCATTCTTGCTTAATTTTCTTTTCTTCTATATCATACACTAATTTTCTGAAAATTGTATGAAAAAAATGCAGAAAAAATATGAACAGAAAAAAAGAATCCCTTTTACAGGATTCTTGATCTGTTGCTCTCCACCTACAGAGGTGGGAGTCATCTCACATCTGATATATCTAATGTCTTCCTAACTTTCGTAAAAGATTAACGATAGCAAGAATAATTTCTCGAATGACTGCAAATATAGCAAACATTAGTAAAAATCCTGCAAGTCCAAATACAATATCTGCGAAATCCATTGTTCCGGTACCGGAAAGCTTCTGTCCAATCTCAATAGCAAAGGTTATAACAACAATAACTGTGAATACATAAATAAATGCAATCGCAAGGATATGATTTTCACTTAAAATCTTAAATAGCGGATAAATTACTGCTAAAATCAGCATACCTATAATCCCGATTACAAGGAAATGCAGTTGTTTATCTGTAAAGTTCTTCTCGTAGGCATCATTCAATGACAAAATATAATTATGTATTCTGGCAATAAAGATGACCATTCCTTCTAACATTCGTTCCATAATTAATCTCCCCTTATAAATAGTAACCTGCTTTGATAAGATTCCAGATATCAAAAATTCAAAAAAGCAGGCCGAAACCTGCTTTTACTATAATACACTTTCTCTATAGGGTCAAATACTGTCTTTATAAACATTTACTTATTTATCCCATTTTGTAAGATGATATGTACGAATCACTCTGCACAGATCATTCACATAAGAACCAGATGTAGCGTATCCTCCCTTTTTAATTATCTGAAGCTGCTTTTTATAACTCTTTGTCTTCGTCAATCCTGCATATCTTTTTCTGCTTCCGCTCTTCGCCCCTAAAAGATAGGCAGAGTGATCTTCAATAGAGTCTTCCACACAGGAATACTTACGGAACTTTGCTTTGATAGAATATCTGCCGCTGCCTCCGTATTCATATGTAGACTTCTTATAATAGTTGATTCCATCCCATGCAGAACCAGCCCAGTTATTACCGGATAAACTGATCTTCATTCCAAAAAGATTATTCCCATTCTCTGCTAATGTAGACTGACCCCATCCGCTTTCCAAAATAGCCTGTGCCATTGTTACAGAAGCAAGAATTCCTGTACGTTTATAGTTAGCCCTTGCAAGCGGTCCGATCGTATCAATAAACTCATTCTTATCCACACTTCTTGTCTGTGTCGCAGATTGTTCAATTCCATTACGAAGCCCCAGTGTTACCAGGTGCGCATCGCTGCGATAACTATATTTTAATCCAAGGAAAGAAGCTGCCTGCTGTGCAGGAACAAGAAGATCTCTTACATTACTCCGCTTATATGTAACAAAATATGGCTTAACTTTTAAGCTCATCTTCTTTCCGTTCACCTTTGCATACTTCTTATTCGCATAAAAAATAACCTTTCGTCTTCCATGTCTTAATGTCACCTTATTTCCATCTGCTGCATAAGTTGCATGGATTCCATTATCAGAAAAAAGCGTTTTACATGGTACAAAAATATCAGAACCAATCTTAATAGATGGTGCTGCTGCATTATCCGCCATTGTTACTGCTGTTCCTCTGTACTTCACATTAATGATGGTTCCTTTTAAATTCGTTGACTTTCCTGCACGAATTACCGGTACTTTCGCTGCGGATACCGGCTTACTAAGAACGAATAACCCACACAGAAGCAAGAATGTAAATAGTGTCTTTTTATGTCTCAATTGTAAACTCCTCTCGCAATAATTGTTGTGTAAATATATATTATTTATTAACAACTTGTTACAAAAGGCATTATACATTTAAAATGTGTGCAAAATAAGACTTCTTTACTTTTTCTTTTTCCAATTTGTCCCTCTAACAAATACTCTCTAATGCCTGGGAAAGATCTGCAATTAAATCTTCTGCATTCTCTAAACCACAGGAATAACGAATTAAGTCTGGTTTTACGCCACATGCTTCTAACTCTTCATCATTCATCTGACGGTGTGTTGCACTTGCAGGATGCAGACAACAGGTTCTCGCATCTGCAACATGTGTTTCAATTGCCGCGATTTTTAAATGTTTCATAAAATTCTCTGCTGCTTTTCTTCCACCTTTTACACCAAAGCTTACTACACCACAAGAACCATTTGGAAGATACTTTTCTGCCAGTTCATGATAAGCATCTCCTTCAAGACCACAGTAATTTACATAGGTAACTTTTTCATGCTGCTGTAAGAACTTTGCAACTGCCAGTCCATTTTCACAATGACGTTTCATACGGACATGAAGACTTTCTAATCCAAGATTTAAAATAAATGCATTCTGTGGAGACTGCATTGCTCCGAAATCTCTCATAAGCTGTGCTGTTGCTTTTGTTATATACGCTCCACCGATACCAAAACGCTCTGTATAAATCACACCATGGTAGCTGTCATCTGGTGTACACAGTCCCGGATATTTCTCCGGATACTTTGTCCAGTCAAAGTTTCCACTGTCTACAATACAGCCTCCTAAGCCTGCGGCATGGCCATCCATATACTTTGTTGTGGAATGTGTAACGATATCTGCGCCCCATTCAAACGGACGGCAGTTTACCGGCGTTGCAAAAGTATTATCTACGATTAAAGGTACCCCATGTGCATGTGCTGCGCTGGCAAACTTCTCAATATCTAATACCGTAAGTGCCGGATTCGCAATGGTCTCTCCAAAAACCGCCTTTGTGTTTGGCTGAAAGGCTGCATTCAGCTCTTCTTCTGTACAATCTGGGGAAACAAATGTAAAATCAATTCCCATTCTTTTCATTGTTACTGCAAAAAGATTATATGTTCCACCATAAATAGAAGATGAGGATACAATGTGGTCTCCGCACGAAGCAATGTTAAACACCGCATAAAAGGATGCTGCCTGACCGGAAGAAGTAAGCATTGCCGCACTTCCGCCTTCTAACTCACAAATCTTTCTTGCAACCGTATCATTCGTAGGATTCTGTAATCTAGAATAAAAATATCCCTCTTCTTCTAAATCAAAAAGACGGCCCATTGCCTCACTTGTCTCATATTTAAATGTTGTGCTCTGTATGATCGGAATCTGTCTTGGCTCACCATTACCAGGTGTATAACCTCCCTGTACGCACTTTGTTCCTAATGAATATTCCTTCATTCGTTTTCCCTCCATAAAATATTAAATGCTATTAAATTGAAATTATATGTGAAACAGGCACCGACTTTTCCACATCATAATAAACAAAGAAATCCTGCGGTCCCCGTCCAGCTTTATAAACTCTCTGATAGATCGGATAAAACAATACCTCTTCGTATTGTTCTACCTGCTGCTTGTAAAACAGGTCATGTTCTGTATGTCCTTCATCACCATAAACAGTAAATGCATGGGGAAATTCTTTTTTGAAAGCTTCAAGGCCTTCAAAATCTCCCTTTTTTTTCAACACCTTTGCATAATTATATAAAAGAAACAGCTTTGATACCGGTTTATAAATCGTCCCATCCTGTGTCATGATCACTTTTGGTGCTTTTCCATCATATTGAAAATTCTCTGTTCCAATCTTTCTAAGCTGCTCTATTCCCTCTTCTAACTTACCTGCCAGCAGCAACACAACAGACTGATACGCCCGGCAAATATTAATATAAGGCACATCATGCGGCAAATGATACAGACACTTCTCTATTAATTGTTCATTCCAGTGAATATATTCTTCCATCAGTCCCACGCGATCTTCTATCCCTCGTTCTTCCACAATATAAGGGAAAAGGAAATGGAGCATTTTCTCATACATGACCGCATCCCGGTCATCATAATGAATGCGGCGAATATAGGTATCATACTGCTCCCGGTCAAATACTTTTTCTTCTAAAAAATCCATTTTAAAAATCTCCTTCACAGGCATAGCTTCCAAGAATCTTTAAATACTCTGTTTCCTGAGAAAGCTGGTATAGTAATGCACGTATTTCTTTTGTATCAATATTGGCATTCAGCTCAGCAAAAAACTTATAGTTCCAGCTATTATCCTTCCAGAACGGACGGGAATGAATCTCCGTCAGATTGACTCCATAATCAGAAATCATAGATAAAATACTGCTGATACTTCCGCTGTGATTCGGACATTCAAACATAATCTTTACACGATTATGCGATGGCAGTACAACAAGCGTATCTACAAAAGTAACGACCTTACGGCGCACGCCCCCGTCTTCCTGCACTTTACAATGCGTGATATACAGCTCTTTTTCTGCAAGCAGATTATGAAGTTCATCTGATACTCCGATTCCAACTTCCTCAATAATACCGATTCCCGCATCTGCCTTGCCTTCTTTAATATAATCCGCCACTTCTTCATAAGAGGCTACCGTAATCACTTTATCTTTTGAATAGTCTTCACAGGTATATAATTCTTCTCTTACCATTGCCGGTTTTAAGATTACCGCAGGCACCTTCGTATATTCAAATGGAAAACACTGACGAAGCTCTAATGTTCTTCCATATTGATACTTACGGCTTACTTCCATAATTCTCTTGATCAATGCTGTATATTCTCTTACTAACTCCGGCTTCATTCCTTCTGTCTGTTTCTTAATAATGACTTCTTCCCTGTCCGGTTTATAAATTTTATCTTCCGTTTTCGCTTTAATACAGGCAACCTGATCTGCCAGAGTCATACGTTCTACGAAAAGTCTGCGAATCTCTCCATCTACGCGGTCAATATTCTTTCTTACATCTGATAAATCCATATCTGTTTTCGTTCCTTTCTTTTACAACTGCTTAATCATCCTCTGTCACTTCTCCTGTAAAACTCAAACGCAATACAGTTATTAATCACCACTTAGAAAAGTGGAAGCCCTCTCAACAGAGACAAATTTGCTGTCACTCACCACCTGAAAGAGGCGGAAATCCTCTCAACTGAGATAAACAAAAACAAGGAATCTGTTTTGCAACCGACTCCCTGTTAGTATATCATAATTCTTCTTATTTGGTTATGTATAATTCCCGCTTTCTCATAAAATATAGCCAAAAATCATAACACATTTTACTACGATACTCCGTTCATTTACAAAATCAATTCATACGATAAAGCGTTTCTACTGCCTTATCTTTAATAAGTAACGTTGCATGTTCTGACAGATAATATCCCTCAAGCCTCTGGTTTGAACATTCTGCTCCATATTCTTCTGCTGTAATCATAAAAGTTATTATCTTTGAATTATCCATCTCTATCGGAAATTCTACTAACAAAATATATTTCTCTGCATCTTTATAAAGACTTGACAAAATAAAGTAATCTTTATTCAAAAGAGAACAAAAATCAATCAGATTACGGAACTCTTTAAAAATCAGCTTCTGGGCCGGAATATGTGGTCTTACCGCCTGTTCTGGTCCTCCCTGTTCCGCTGCTTTAGAAGATGCCATACCTTTAGCAGAGTCTTTAGGCATTTCTGAAGATACATTCTCTGCCGCTGTCTTCTCTGCTCCCTTTTCTTCTTGTTCTTCTTTTTCTGTTGTATTTCCCATACATACATCATGGAGATCTTTTGCTAAAGCTTCAAACTCCCGTTCCTTTTCTTCTCCGCTCATAGAATAAATACTATTAATCCGATCATCAGAAATCCGCTCTCTTAATGCCGTCGTCATCTTCTTGATCTGATCTAAATCCCGGTCAATCGCTACATCCTGAAAGGTACAACTAATCGTAATGAGAAACTGTTCTGAGGGTAATGCTCTTGCAATATAATTCTGCACACCATTATCCGTATTCCAGTTAATATAATTCTTAGAATTCGCAATAATCGCATTAAGAAATTCTTCCATTAAATCATTATCCGAACTCAATTCATTTAAATCAAAACCCATCTGCCCAATCTCTTCTTTATTAATAAGGCACCTTATCGTCTCATCATCTATTTTCCAAAAAAACATAATATCCCTTCTTTCAAGGCCATTTGCTTCGCCTAACTTTATTATACAGATATTATTAGCCATGTCAATAGTCGAGTGCCAATCTAAAAAGAAATCCTATCATAAAACGCTTCTGCTAACTTCTTATGTGCCTCCGGCATCAGATGTAAAGAATCTACTCTTGATGATTCCACTACCTTTGCCGCATCAAAGAAAATACAACCATACTTTTTAGCAATTCTCTCATATAAAACAGAGAGTTCCTTTGAACGAATAATCGCATCTTCATCAAATGAACGTGCAAACTCTGATGCCGCAATATCTTTTCCAATCTCCGGCGGAGACACCAGAACTACCTTTGGAATATATCCCTGCTTTTCTTTTGTAAATTCCTTTATGACCTTGACCAGTTCTTCTGCCCCATCCGCAATTTCCTGTGCAGATGCATGAAACATCCTTTTTAAATCATTACTGCCAAGCATCATAATCACAAAGTCAATCGGTTTATGCGTATTAAGACAAGGCCTTAAATATCCAAGACCCGCCTTCCATGGCTCCTTTGCATCCTCAAAAACTGTTGTCCTTCCGTTGCAGCCCTCTTCTATCACCTCATACTCCTCTCCGAGCATCTTCTGTAATACACCTGTCCAACGTACATCTTTTGGATAACGCAAACCATTTACCGGATTATAACCGTATGTGTTTGAATCCCCATAGCATAAAATTGTTGTCATCCTAGCACCTCTTTACTTTTTATAATCTACCTTCTCTATCAGGCAAGTATGCTTTTTTATTTTTTTATCATAATTAATTCCTGCCAAAAGCAAATTTCCCTGATATTCTGATAAAGCATCTATATATTTTTTCTCCTTTATCTGTGCAATCGCACCCGATGCACTCTTATCCCACTTTAATTCAATAATCACTGCTGGTTTATCCATATGAAGCTTTCGTGGTATCAGGCAAATATCCGCAAAACCTTTTCCTGTTGGCAGTTCCCGTATCATCGTATAGTATTCTCTTGCAAAATAAAATGCCAGTGAAATCGTACAGCTCAATGAATTTTCATCATTATATTGGAGAATAGAGATTTCTTCATGCGCTTTATCTACTCCTGCTGCTACTTTATCTGAATCTAAATTCCATAAAGCCTCTAATAATTTTCTTGAATTATTTATAGAAGAAATTACCTCTTTCCAATCCATTGTACTGATTGCATTAATATATTCCTGAGCCACCTCTTTATTCGGAATTCTAACGGATTCTTTTTCTACATCATAAGTAAGATATCCCAAATGCACAAGCAGCGTCAAAATATCATCTCTCGTTGCAAATGTCGTCATATCATTATGAAAGGTACCTATATTAATTCTTACGCTATTACCCGCAAGCATTTCAATAATTGCATCTTTTAAACCGTCCATATTCATCTGAATGTATATCTTTAAAGCTTCGTAGGTTTCCGTCTGATTCCAGTAGTTACCAAATCTGTGACGTAACATTGCCTCTACAACTGACTTTGGATTGTAAATAGAATATAAAATATCTTCCTGTTTGTTATGGCTATAAAGACCGTACCCTTTATACCATGCTTTTGTTTCCTCTATACTCATTCCATATTCTATGCAAAGATTCTCTACTTCCTTTTCTGTGAAACCAAAATATTCTGCCATATTTCCAGAATCCGTCATCGAATATTCCATAAACATATTTAATGCAGAATGCGTTCCGTACTTTTTAACCGGAAGAATTCCTGTCATATAGGCAAGAGCGATGTATGCTTTATCCTTTAGCCATACCCTTAAAAAATCCAGATATTTTCTCTGTGCCTCTTCATCCTGTTTATATTCACGAAACAAGCAATCCCATTCATCAATCAAAACAATAAAGGATTGTCCTGTATAAGAGAAAATATCCTGCATGGCAAACACCAGATTATCACAATCTACATATTCTGGATAGTTATATTTTAATTCTTTAATCAGTCTTTTCTGAAGTACTTTAAGCATCTCATCTACATTCTGTGTCATGCTTAAAAATTCCTGCATATTTATCTTAAAAACATTATATTTATTTAAATGTATGGAAAATGTCTCACAATGACTAATTTCTAATCCATCGAACAGTGCCGCCGAATCATAATCCTTTCCGTAATACGCCGCAAGCATATCTGCCGCCATCGACTTTCCAAATCTTCTTGGCCGGCTGATACACATATACTTTTGTTTTGTTCTAAGAGCTGCATTTGTTCTCTCAATAAGCATTGTCTTATCTACATATATTTCTGAATTTATACTTTCCTGAAATTCTATTGTCCCTGGATTCAAATAAATTCCCATAACTGCACCTCTTTTCTTAAAAATATGTTATATTTAATATTATACTTGCTTTAGTGAGGTATCGCAATAAGAGAAATACCCCTATATTAAAAACTAGTTTCTGAAAAATGACTTAACAAAAAGTATCAACAAATCAGTATCAGTGGAGGAGTCAATTTCCATCTGATATATCCTCCGGCAGAGCGCATATCTGACAGCAAGAATGCCGGGACATTCTTGAATTTGTAACTTTACGCTGTGGGGTTTTTGCGCGGATTTAGAGTAGCCAGAAAAAAGAAAAAATACCATATCCCAGATGCGTCTTCAAAGCGCGTTTAAGATGCGGACGAGCATCTTAAACGCAACGACTACAGAGCAGATGGGATATGGTATTTTTTCTTTTTTCGTCTACATCAAACCTACAAACCAGACCTTAAGCTGCTTTACAGGCATCTTCAAATTCTCTGAGTTTCTGTTTTGCCCTTGGGGTCAGGTTCTTCGGTACCTGAACCTCCACTGTTGTGTACTGATCACCATATACAGAAGAATTCTTCATGGATACAATACCTTTACCACGCAATCTGAGTTTACTTCCTGACTGCGTTCCCGGCTTAATATTGCAGCGAACATTTCCATAAATTGTCTGTACAGTTACATCACCACCGAGTACGGCAGTAATAAATGGAATAGAGACGGTATTATATAAGTTTTGACCTTCTCGTTTAAATCCGGGTTTTTCTTTTACAGTAACTTTCAGGAACAAATCGCCTGCACTACCACCCTGATATCCCGGAGAACCTTTTCCTTTTAATCGGATGTTCTGTCCTGTTTCGATTCCTGCCGGAATATTAACTTCTAGTGCCTGTATCTTTCCCTGATCATCTTTTAAATGAATGGTTTCTTTTTTACCAAAGGCGGCTGCATCAAAACTTACATTGATTTCAGCATGAATATCGGAGCCTTTTGTCTGATAATGCTGCTGATTTCCAAAACCTCCGGTTTGTTTGAAATCATTCTGAAATCCAGACTTTTTGAAACCTCCACCAAAGAAGTTTTCAAAGATATCTCCCATGTCTCCACCTTCAAAATGGAATTCCTGATATCCGTTACCATTCTTCGTACGATAGGTTCCTCCATGGAATCCGCCGGCTCCATTAAATCCATTAAAGCCGTTAAAGCCTTCAAAGCCGCCGGCATTGCCATACGCACCTGACTGCGCTCCTCCTGTTCCATCAAAAGCGGCATGACCGAACTGATCATAAAGTTTTCTTTTTTCTGGATTGCTTAAGATCTCATAAGCTTCTGTAACTTCTTTAAACTTTGCTTCTGCATTGGCATCTCCCGGATTAATATCCGGATGATACTTTTTCGCCAGTTTACGGTATGCTTTTTTAATTGCTTTATCATCTGCGTTTTTATTTATTCCAAGAACTTCATAATAATCCTTTTTTATTGACATAATCTTCACCCTCTCGTTGTGAATTCTATTTGTTCTATTTGAAATATAACACCATAGTTTCTTCTTGTCAACTATATTTTCTCATGTTTCGCAGATTACAAAGTCAAACTCCTTATCGTTCATGCACGAACGACGTTTGACCCTTTTGACCCTTTGACTTTAACTTGATATCACAAATTACCCCGACATATATATATCAAATAGCTGCTGTAGATTAATAATGTAAAGACTCCGTCTATTCTTGCTATTTTATTCCGATATAACATGGGAAATAATGCCACAACTGATACTAAAATACATACTGGCATATCAATCAATGCCATCTGCGTAGAAACAGGAAGACTTTTCCCTCCGAGTAATGTACATACAGGAAGGATAAATGCCGAATCGATCATGTTTGCTCCCACAATATTCCCTACAGATAAAGAAGATTCTTTTTTGATGATTGCGGTTACTGTCGTTACAAATTCCGGGAGGGAAGTTCCCATTGCAACGATTGTAACAGATATGATTTCTTCACTGATATGTAATTTTTCTGCAATTTCGCATGCGGATTTTACTAAAATTTCTGAACCAGCTACAATAGCGACCGCACCTATGAAAAACCAGACAAACATTTTCCAGCATTCTTTTTTCTGTGTTTTACTATCGTTTTTCTGATTTTTTCTTTGAAAGCCCTTATTTCTTTCTTGAAATGCATTTTTTATATTCATTATTAAAAATAAAATTCCGGCAAGTAATAGTAATATGCAGTCTGACCAATCAAATACTCTGTCTTTGAAACTTATCAGAAGTAATACGAGGGTTCCTACATATAAGATTGTTTTTATAATATAATCCTGTCTTTTGATTGCTGCCGGAAGAAAAAACAGACTGATTGCAAGAATAATTCCGGTATTTGCCGAAACAGAACCTACTGCATTTCCAATCGCCATAGCGGAATGTCCTTTTAATGCTGCGGCAGCCGATACGATGATTTCCGGCATTGTTGTTGCAAAACTTACTATCGTTGCTCCCACTACATATTTCGGAATTCCCAGAGTTTCAGATATTTTTGATGCGGCATCAACAAACCAGTCTCCTCCTTTACATATAAGAATCAATCCAATAAAAAAAGACATATAAATCATATACACAGACCTCCTGCTTATATCATTTAACTATGTCTTTTTTCTTTATTTATACCTATTTATAGCTGATTTACAATCAATTTATTTCCAGAGAATATATCATTACAACTTCTTCACTGACTCTTACCATCTTCCGCTTTTGCAAGAGGTGTCTTTAACACTTCTATTTCCTTACGAATCCGGTCCATCTTTAAATCAAGTGCTGCACTCTCATCTGCGCACAGTTTCAGATCAGCCGTTAACTGATCCGATACAATATCCTTCTTATACTTTAACTTATGTTCAAGGCTTGCCCAGAAATCCATAGCAATCGTTCGAAGCTGCACTTCTACCTTCATCATCTTCTTCTTATGTTCTAGAAAGATTGGCACTTCTACAATAAGATGCAGGCTTCGATATCCATTCTCCTTTGGATTTTCGATATAATCCTTACGCTGAACTAGAGTAACATCATCCTGCTCTAAAAGGCAGTCCGCAAGAAAATAAATATCTTCCCTAAAAGAACAGATAATACGGATTCCTGCAATATCTGTCAGATTCTCTTCGATACTTTGTGTTGAAAAAGGAAGATTTCTCCGATTTAACTTCTCTGTTATACTTTCAAGACTCTTTACTCTCGTTTTAATTGATTCAATAGGATTTCTATCGTGAACAAGAGAAAACTGCTCGTTTAATACACGAAACTTTGTCTCTACTTCCATCAGCGCACATTGGTAATATGCCATTAATTCTTTATAGGGTTTCTGCTCTTTCTGCAGCATATCATGTATCTCTTTTGTAGATAATTCCCGGAACATTCTTTCCCGAAGTCTCTCACCTATTGGAGAGCGCATTAAATCATCTAATGCTCCAAAAATTCTTTTTCTTTGTTCCATTGTCTTCATTCCTTTCGTTCTGTATTTCTATAACAAAATCATAGAAAGAGTTCATTTGTGAAATACTTTGTATAATTTTACCATGAATTATCATTTATCTCAATCTCTTTCATCGGAATTATGCCATAATATCCTATACATTTTATGCAATATGTTTGTTTTCATTTTTGATATTTCATGGTATAATAATGCGCAATGTAACATATATTTAATATTTTTAAGACTTTTGTAAAATGTAACATACTCTCTCGGAATCATAAGAATATCAAGAATACCGAGAGTACATGAAAAACAAACGGAGGGCTATCTTTGAAAAAACATTCTATTTTATTTTTACTTTTGATTATTTGCGGATGTTTTCTCATTCCATCGAAATCATTTGCATTTCAGCATGGGTATGAGAGCCATTCTGATTTCATTTATGCTTTGGCGCGTAATGAATTGCCAGTATATATTTCTGACTACAGTGAAGATTTAAAAACGATGCTTCCTAAATACAGTGGAGTAAAGGTTGTAGGTTCTTCTGGTTCCTGGTACGAGATTCAGTACACTTCTAAAAAAGGGACTATTAATTATGGCTGGATCACAAGGGAAGAGTTTCAATCAAACTGCCTGATTTATGACGGACGGGAAAAAAGACCTTTTGCGAATGGAACATACCATCTTTCTTTTTATCAAAACCAGAATTCTTCTGCTTTTTCTACGGATAGCTATCATGCATATACCGATACACTCACTTATACCTTTACGTATATCGGAAATAATTGCTACACTATCAAAAAAGCAAATGAAGATAAATATCTAAAATCGGATACCTTGCAGGAATCTAACCCTTATATTAATGAACTTTGGGGAACTGAAAAGGAAGCAGGTACTTTCCGCATTACCAGAAAAGGGAATTATTATATTATCTGCGATGTAAATACTAAGCGAATTCTGTCTGAAAATGACAGCAATCTTTTAGAATTTACCAATAACCAGAATGCTTTATGGCGTCTTACCAGGAATAAAAAGGCAGTTGAAAAGGGAAATCTTCAGGTTTTTGTCCAATTTGATCCCCTTTGGGGCAAGCATCATTACGGAAATGAAACAACACAAGATACAGAAACAAATAATTTCTGTACTTCTGGATGTGGAATTTTTGCTACAGTAAATGCTATTTACTCATTAAGCGGTCATTTCCCTGATCCATATGAACTGGCAAAATACGCTTCTGATAAACGCTATCGTATTGAAGATTGCGGAACTGACAGCGGATTTTTTAAGGCGGCTGCTGAAAAGTTCGGTTATAAGTATGGATTTTCTTATGATGGATGCGGAGAATCTTTTAAGGAATTAAAGCAAAAATTAAAAGCTGGTGATACTGCTATTGTATATCTGCCGGGACATTACGGAACAATTGTTGATTACAATGCAAAAAAAGATAAATATCTGCTAATGGATCCACATTATCTTCCAAAGCGTGGCACTTCTTCCTTTGGAGACTGGGTCAGCCAGAAAGACTTAGAAGAAGGAGCTCTCACAACGCAAATGTTCTTTTATTATAAGGCAAATTAATAAAATCGCAAGAATTTATCCTTTTTCTTTTTATTATAGCGTTGTTATTTAAAAAGCATTGTTATATAATATAGACAATTAGGTACGGAAGGCGGGTTACATATGAATCTAAGACAGATTAATGATTTATGGAATGAATATAAAGAAAAGTATGATTTGCCGGAAGATATTCAGATTTCGGCAGTACAGTATGATGCGGAAAAATATGTTGAAGGTTTTTTTAATATCCTTGAACTTCTTGAGGGTAAGTATATTTTGCATCTGAACCCTCGCTTTCATCTTTATAGTGACAGTTATGCCCGCTTTATTCTTTTCCATGAATTTACTCATTTTTATGATTTCATAAATAGTTCCTATGATGAGACGGAAGATTTATTTGTTTATATGAATGCTTATTCCGAATTTCATGCCTGTCGTGTTACACTCGCCCGTTTTATGGAGCGTCTCACGTTAAAAACCGTACATATCGATAAGATTCAGATTCCTGGTCCATTTAATGAGATTTCTATCCGCCATCTTTTAGAAGAAGGACTATGGAGAGTAAAGGTCAGTTTTGAGCAGTTCCTTGAAACATTAGAACCGAATGACTTTATTATGACCTTCCGCCAGTTAATGTATTTGCTGGGTTATATATCTCTCTTTGAGAATGATGACGTTTTATTAGAGCAGACTTTACAGTTTGCACATCTTGATACCGATGATTTCTTTGATTTATATCACGCTTTAAAAGAGATTAATTATGAAGAAATTTTAAGACTGACAAGAAAGATTTATAATTCTGCTTTTCTCATTTATTTAAGAGGCTTTTTCCGAAGAAACTATGACAGACGTATTCTTCCGGATGACGAGCTTGAGAATATCACAGCAGATAATTGCGATGAATATAAAGCAATCCTTGATCAAAGACAGCAGGAGTTTGCTGCTTAAGGTTGAGAATAAAGAGACGCCCTTATAAGTTCTTATTATATAAAAATGCTTCGTATCACTGCACTCAAAATACGCAATCGTATTTTGAGCTTGCTCTAAGGTGCATTTTTATATAATAAGAACTTATAAGGGCTGTTTATTTTCAAATTTTTTGGACTGATTTATAGAATTTTTTTATAGTAAACAGAAGGCAGGAAACGACATACTCTATATTTGTGGCCTCGGAGCAAGTGTTGGATGCAAGCGCTTAAGCGAACATTCAACGCGCCGCGACTAAAGTCACAAATATAAAGTATTTCGTTTTCTGCCTTTGTCGGTTTAGCCTATAAATTACTATCGAATCTGTCCTTCTCCCCGGATGATATATTTATAAGTACATAATTCTTCTAAGCCCATTGGTCCTCTGGCATGGAGTTTCTGCGTGGATATTCCCATTTCGCAGCCAAGTCCAAATTCTCCTCCATCTGTGAAGCGGGTAGAAACGTTCACATATACTGCGGCACTGTCTACTCTCATCGTAAAATAGTCTGCTGCTTCTTTTGATTCTGTGATAATTGCCTCACTGTGGCCCGTAGAATGTTTTGAAATATGTTCTACTGCTTCTTCCACGCTATCTACTACTTCTACCGCAAGAATGTAATCTAGGAATTCTGTATCGAAATCATCTGCTCCAGCCGGTGTTCCTGAAATAATTTTAGCGGCTCTGTCACAAAGACGAAGTTCCACTGGAATTTCTCCTTTTTCTTTGCGGTCTTCCACTAACTTTTTCTGTAATAATGGCAGGAACTTTTCAGCAACTGCACTGTGAACGAGTAAGACTTCTTCCGCATTACAAACACTTGGACGGCTTGTTTTGGCATTCTCGATGATTCCCAACGCTTTATCAAAGTCTGCTTTGGCATCGACATAAACATGACAGATTCCTGTTCCGGTCTGAATACATGGAACTTTTGCATTCTCCACACAAGAGCGGATCAAACCAGGACCTCCTCTTGGAATTAAGAGATCGACATATCCTACTGCCTTCATTAATTCTACAGAACTTTCTCTGCTTGTATCTTCGATAAGCTGAATTCCTTCTGCCGGAAGTCCGGACTTTCTCATTCCTTCTTTTAGTGCTTTTACAACTGCATCTGCACTCTTCCATGCTTCTTTTCCACTTCGAAGAACGCAAACATTACCACTCTTGATACAAAGTGCTGCCGCATCGCTTGTTACGTTTGGACGACTCTCATAAATGATCGCGATCACTCCCATAGGAACAGCCGTTTTTTCAATAATGATTCCGTTTGGACGCTCTACCGTTCTTATTACTTTCCCTGCCGGATCTTCCAGACAGATCAATTCTCTGATTCCCTTTGCCATTCCCTCAATTCGTCCTGCATCTAACATCAGACGATCAATCATTACATCGGAAATCTTTCCTTTTGCCGCTTCTACATCCTGCTTGTTTGCCTCTAAAATGGCATCTGTATGAGCTAAAAGTTCATCTGCCATATTGGCAAGTGCTTTATTTTTGGTCTCTGTATCTGCTGAGTTAATCGCAATTTTGGCTGTGACTGCCTGTTCCAGAATCTCTCTTGTTGTCATCCTTTTTTCCTCCCGATAAACTTTGTTCCAACTTTATCTCCATCAAGAATTTTATAAAGCAGTTCCGGTCTTGTTCCATTAGCGATAATCATATCAATTCCGGCATCCATTGCTATTTCTGCCGCATGAATTTTAGTGATCATTCCACCTGTACCAAGAGTTGTTCCCTTTGTTCCTGCTAACTCTTTTATTTCCGGAGTAATAGAAAATATAGTATCAATGAGCTGTGCATCTGGATTATTACGCGGATCCCCTGTATAAAGACCGTCTATATCACTTAAGATAATTAATAAATCTGCCTGAGCGTTTTCTGCAACGATTGCTCCCATCGTATCATTATCTCCCACAGAAATTTCCTGTGTCGCAATGGTGTCATTCTCATTAATGATCGGAATAACATTCAATTCTAATAGACGATTCAATGTACTCTGAAAGTTACTATGACTTTCTTCATTGGAGAAATCTAACCCTGTAATCAACATCTGTGCAACAATATGATTATATTCTCTAAATAACTTGTCATAAAGATACATCAATTCGCACTGTCCTATCGCTGCTGCCGCCTGCTTTGTGGGCATATCTTCGGGCTTACTTTTCATATTCAGTTTTCCTACACCCATACCAATAGCACCAGAAGAAACTAAAATAAGCTCATGTCCTGCATTTTTTACATCACTTAAAATCTTACAAAGCTTTTCTGTTCTTCTAATATTAATTCTTCCACTAGTATGGGTTAATGTTGATGTTCCCACTTTTACAACGATTCGCATAACAACCTCCTAAAAAAGGCACCTGTCAGAAACAGATGCCTTTTTATTTAAAATGTTTTATAATACTTTACTTAAGAAACTCTGCGTTCTCTCATTCTTTGGATGATCCATAACCTCTTCCGGGGTTCCCTGTTCCATAATAACACCCTGATCAATGAAAAATACTCTGTCTGCTACATCGTGAGCAAATCCCATCTCATGTGTTACCACGACCATGGTCATTCCTTCTGCAGCCAGTTCTTTCATAACATCAAGAACTTCACAAACCATCTCTGGATCCAATGCTGAAGTCGGTTCATCAAACAGCATGATATCCGGTTCCATCGCAAGAGCACGTGCAATTGCCACACGCTGCTGCTGTCCACCGGAAAGCTGTTTTGGCTTTGCATCTGCTTTCTCTGCCAGACCAACACGTTTTAACAGCTCAAGAGCCTTCTTTTCTGCCTCTTCTTTAGACTTTAACTTAAGTTCTACAGGAGCAAGCATAATATTCTCTTTTACTGTATAATGAGGAAACAGGTTAAACTGCTGGAATACCATTCCGATATGCTGACGAATCTTGTCAATATTTGAATTCTTTTCCGTAATACTCTGTCCATCTACAAGAATCTCTCCGGCTGTTGCTTCCTCTAAACGATTCAGACAGCGAAGAAATGTTGACTTACCGGAACCAGAAGGTCCAATGACACAGATTACCTCACCGGCTTTAATCTCTGCATCAATTCCTTTTAAAACATGTACATGTCCAAAACTCTTCTTCAGACCTTTTACATGAATCTTTACATCTTTCTCTGTTGTCATTACGCATTCATCCTCCTTTCAACATATCTTGAGATAAATGACAGAACTGTCACTATCAAAAGGAAGAAGACTGCTACCCATGTATATGTTGCAAATGATTCCATCGTTCTTCCTACATAAATCTTTGCATTATACATAACCTCTGATAAACCGATTGCGTAAAGAATCGTAGAATCCTTTAACGTAATAATAAACTGGTTTACAAGAGATGGGAGACAGATACGCACTGCCTGCGGAAGAATAATCTTCTGCATTGACTTTGCATAACTTAAACCAAGACTTCTTGCCGCTTCCATCTGTCCTTTATTAACGGACTCAATAGAACCTCGGAAAATCTCAGAAATATAAGCGCCTGCATTCAGGGCAAGTGTAACTAAACTGGCTGTAAATACGGTAATGCGGAACTGTGAGCCTGTAACCGCCTGAACTAACTGTGGCAGAGCAAAATAGAAATAAAATGCCTGCACCAGCATCGGAGTACCACGAATCAGCCAAATATAAAACTTTGCGATTCCACGTAATACAATATTACTGGAAATATTCATAAGACATACGAAAATACCGATAACCAAAGCGATGATCAGAGATAAAATCGTAATCTTAACTGTCATAGTAAGTCCAGTCAACAATGTTGGATAGACTTCACTTAAAACTCCAAATAGATTCATAAATTAACCTCTTACCTAACCTTTGTCTCTCAATTATTTCGCTGAGGTATATTTTGCAACGATCTCATCATAAGTACCGTTCGCTTTAATATTCTTTAAACCTTCATTAAACATCTTGAGTAAATCTGCGTTCTGTCCTTTTAATACGGCAAAACCATAAGGTGTAGAGAAGTTATCTTTCTCTTCTGCTACAATCTCAAGACCATTACCCTGAGAAACACCATAAGCCATTACAGGCTGATCTTCGAAACATGCAACGGTGTTGCCTGTCTTAACATCCTGGTACATTGTTGCGGAATCATCGAAATATGTGATATCAAATCCATATTTATCTTTTAAAGACTCAGCACAGTCAGCTCCCTGTGTACCTGTCTTTGCTGCAACTTTCTTACCTTTTAAATCTTCATATCCTTTGATGCTGCTGCCTTTCTTTACAGCCATACATACATAGGAATCATAATAAGCTTCAGAGAAGTCATATTTTTTCTGTCTTTCTTCTGTGATAGACATACCGGCAATTGTTCCATCTGCCTGTCCGGACTCAAGAGCAGCTACAGCGGCATCAAAACCAAGAGACTGTAAATCATACTTAAATCCCTGATCTTTTGCAATCGCAGCTAAGATATCTACATCGATACCTACGAATTCATTTTTATCATTTGTGAATTCAAATGGTGCAAAAGTTGTATCTGTCGCGATAATATAAGTCTTATCAGAAGCACTGCCTCCTTCTGAACTAGATTCTGCCTTGTTTGAGCTGCTTCCACATGCTGCTAATGATAACATCATAACTGCTGCTAAAGCTACAGATAAGAATTTTTTCATAATGTATCCTTCCTTTCTTAATTCTTATTATTTTATACTTACCATTCTATTATATCTATTTTGAATAAAAAATGCAAGAAGCTTTCAAAATATGTTCACTTTATTTTTTTTACGATTTTCTTTCTTCTGAAAATTTTTCTTGACTTTTTGCCTTATATGAAATATTATAAGCCAAAATCGTCAAAACGATTTAGTAAAAATTTATTTTTATACCGGCAATCTGTTTATCGGTATAATATACATTTATGATAAGGAGATGTAGAATTATGAAAACAGTCACAATCAAGTTTGGCTCTGTAGATAATGCGACATCATTTGTAAAAGCTATTGAAGATTTTGAAAGCCACTTTGACTTAATTTATGGACGGTACGTTGTAGATGCCAAGTCTCTTCTTGGAGTAATGACTATGGATATCCGCAACAAAGTTGATTTAAGAATCATGGAAAGAGAAAATGAGATGCCAACGATTATGGAGGCAATCTCCCCTTATATCGCAGCATAATTTTTTCTTCAAATCTCATGGCTAAATTGGACCTTCCAATTTGAATCCTAATAGAATTTATGCTATAATGAAAATGCTCGGAGGCTCAATTTTTAAGGCTGACGAGCATTTTCTATATTTAGGAGGGACAGCTTATGTGGTTCGATGAAGCAGTAGTTTACCAGATTTATCCATTAGGACTCTGTGGAGTTTTAAATGAAGAAAGAAGCAGCGATGACAGTGTTGTGGGACATTCCATCCTTGAAGTAAAGGACTGGATTTCTCATATTGAAAAGCTCGGTGCTACCTGTGTTCTCTTTAATCCTCTCATGGAAAGTGACTATCATGGATATGATACCAGAGATTACTACACCCTGGATCGCCGTCTTGGCACGAACGATGACTTAAAGGAAGTATGTGATGCTATTCACGAGGCAGGTCTTAAAATTTTATTTGACGGTGTATTTAATCATGTTGGCCGCGGTTTCTGGGCATTTAAGGATGTGCAGGAAAAGAAATGGGACAGCCCTTATTGTGGCTGGTTTCATTTAAGTTTTGATGGAAATACAGAATATAATGATGGATTCTGGTATGAAGGATGGGAAGGACATAACGAACTTGTTAAGTTAAATCTTGATAATCCAGATGTCAGACAGCACCAGTTCGATGCGATCAAACAATGGACAGACCTTTATGGTATCGACGGTCTCCGCCTTGATGTTGCTTACTGCCTGAGTGATTTTTACTTAAAAGAGTTACGCCGTTTTACCAGTACTCTGAAAAAAGATTTTGTTCTTATGGGAGAAACATTACATGGCGATTATAATATGTATATGAATGATGAGAAGTGTCATTCTGTTACAAACTATGAATGTTACAAGGGATTGTATTCCAGTTTTAACTGTGCGAACATGCATGAGATCAGCTACAGCTTAAACCGCCAGTTTGGTTATGAAAACTGGTGTATTTACCGCGGAAAGCATCTTCTCTCTTTTGTAGATAATCATGATGTCAGCCGTATTGCCACTATATTAGAGGATAAACAGCAGCTGCCTGTTATCTACGGCCTGCTATTTGGAATGCCAGGTGTTCCTTCTATATATTATGGAAGTGAATGGGGCATTGAAGGTAAAAAACAGGGACGAGATGAAGAGATTCGTCCTCGTCTTGAAAAACCGGAATGGAACGAACTTTCTGATGCAATTGCCGCTTATGCGAAGGCACACCACACTCACCCGGCTTTATACAACGGTGGCTATGCGAATCTTCTTGTAAGAGATAAACAACTCATTTTTGAAAGAAGCTGTGATGAGGAACGTGTTATTGTTGCAATCAATGCTGATTCCAACACATTTCACGCTGATTTTAATGCGCGCTCCGGTCTTGGAACGGATCTTGTTACAGGAGAAACCGTTGACTTTGGCGGCGGCATGGATCTTCCTCCATATAGCGCTGCCTACTGGAAGACAGAAGTGATCTAAGTCCAAATATTTTCAACAGATTGTAACAGGGCTATAATATAAATGATGATTTTAAAGGATGATTTTATATGAAGTTAAGCAATACAGAAATTCAGGAAATTCATACAATATTAGAAAAATACTGTAACAGTAAAGAAGCACGTTCCATGAAAAGTTTCTGTCAGCATGGCAGCGTAAGTACGTACGAACACGTTATGTATGTTACAAAAGTATGCTATTACTTAAATAAACGCCTGGGGCTTGGTTCTAACGTAAAGTCCCTTGTCATTGGTGCTTTTCTTCACGACTTTTATCTTTATGACTGGCACGAGAAAGATGACAGCCATAAGTGGCATGGATTTTCTCATGCACACACTGCTCTTCTCAATGCCAGCACCCGCTTTTCTTTAACCGATAAAGAAAAGGACATTATCGCACACCATATGTGGCCGCTGAATCTTACCAAAGTGCCACGAAGTCGTGAGGCACTTCTGGTATGTCTTGTAGACAAATACTGTTCTACTGTAGAAACACTTACAAAGCGTTCTGCACAGGCTTGATTTATGTGATTTTAATACAATAAATACGCATAAAAGAAAAACGATATCTCTAAGATGCACCTTCAGCCATCTAAGAGATATCGTTTTTTGTTGATTTTAAAATCTACAGATCAAATTTTATCTTTTTAACAAGATCGGGGAAGACTTGAATACTTCTTTCTAAAATTCCTTGCATATATGCAATGGCAATTCCGTAGTTTGTGAATGGGATATGCTGATCTTTTGCACACTTCATACGATACTTCATTTCACGTCCATTGAGCATACAGCCGCCACAGTGAATAATTAATGAAAATGGAAAAAGATCTTCTGGAAATTCCCGACCGGAGGAGGTCTCAATTATAAGATTCTTTCCTGTATAATTTTTCAGCCAACGAGGAATCTTTACCGTTCCGATATCATCACATTGACGATGATGTGTACACCCTTCTGAAATGAGAACACGATCTCCATCTTTCAGTTGTCGGATCGCTGCTGCTCCCTGTACCGCTTCATCCAAAAATCCCTTATATCTTGCCATTAAAATAGAAAAGGAGGTAAGCAAAATTTCTTCCGGTACCACCTGGCTCACCTGAGCAAACGCCTGGCTGTCCGTAATTACCATACTCGGGCGATTTCCCAGATCAGTAAGGAGTTTGGAAAGTTCTGTTTCTTTCACACATATAGCCGCCCCTCCCGCTTCTAATATATCGCGGATAACCTGCTGCTGTGGTAAAATCAGTCTTCCCTTCGGTGCAGCAGAATCAATTGGAATAACCAGTATAATGAGATCAGAAGGCTGAACAAGATCTCCGACAAGCTGTAACGTCTGATTTTCTGTTTTTATCTGTTTTGCAAGTTTTTCTTTTAATTCCTGAATATGCGTCTTTTGCAGAGCACTCACATATACCGCATTGTTATTATCCTCTACCAAAGAATCCTTTTGCTCTTCCTTAAGCATATCTTCTTTATTGTATACAAGTAAATATGGTATATCTTTTTCTTTAAAAATAGATAGCAATTCTTCATCGCATTGCTTTAAACCTTCTACCGCATCTATAACAAGTACTGCAATATCTGTTTTGTTTAATATCTGCTTTGTTTTCCGCACACGAAGTTCTCCAAGCTGTCCTTCATCGTCAAACCCAGGTGTATCAATGATCAAAACCGGACCTAACGGCAAAAGCTCCATTGCTTTAGAAACCGGGTCTGTTGTTGTCCCCTTTGTATCTGAAACAACTGCCAGCTCCTGACCGGTCACCGCATTTACCACGCTAGACTTTCCGGCATTTCGTCTGCCAAAAAAACCAATATGTATTCTTTCCCCGGATGGGGTATCATTTAAACTCATAAAATGCTCCTTTCAAACTATACTTGTCTACAGACGATTTTAAGAAAAAAATACAAAGTATTTTTATTCCGTCACGTTAAACATTCCATTCTGCCCCAAAACAAAACTTCTCGATAACTCTCTCAAAGTTTTTGGTCAGAATTCCATAACGTGAAAGTCATAAAAATATCTTTGATTCTTTTCTTAAAATCTGTCTTTGTAATAGATACTTTTTTCTTAAAAATATTCAAGTCGAGCAGCCGCGAGACTTGGCGCGTGATTCTGGTCAGCGTAAGCTGACATATTCTTTACAGAATCACTGCGCATCCTCGCGGAGCGTTTATCTCAGTCGGAGATTGGACTCTCACTGAGACAAATTTGCTGTCACTCACCACCTGAAAGAGGTGGGAGTCTTCTCGACTGAGATAAATATACTCTCTAATTTATAAGATTTCAATCAGTGCTTTGATTTCTTCCTCTTTTGTAGCCCAGCTTGTAGCAAGGCGAATGATCGTGTGGTTATCATCTGCCTTTTCCCAAAAGCTGACTGCTGCTTCTTCCTCTAACTGTTTTAATCTTTCATCTTCTAAGACCAGAAAGATCTGATTTGTTGGAGAATCTATATAGAAAGTATACCCCTTCTCTTTTAGAGCCTCTTTCAATGTATTCGCTGTTTTAATCGCATTTTTACTAATTGTAAGATATAAATCATCTGTAAAAAGAGTATCAAACTGTACACCAAGCAATCGTCCTTTTGCAAGAAGTGCTCCATGCTGCTTTATGATTGTCATGAAATGCTTCGGTGCATTATTCTTCGGAAATACAACTGCCTCTCCGCATAATGCTCCAACCTTTGTACCACCGATGTAAAATGCATCACATAAAGAAGCAATGTCCGCTAATGTTACATCGTTTTCTTCACTGACAAGACCATAGCCAAGTCTCGCACCATCTAAATAAAGTGGTGCATCATATTCATGACAGACTATAGACAACTCTTCCAATTCTTTTTTACTGTAAAGTGTACCGTATTCTGTCGGATGGGAAATATACACCATTCCCGGAAATACCATATGTTCATGGTTGCCATCTGCATAAAAATCTGCAAAATACTGTTTTACGGCTTTTGCAGTAACTTTCCCGTTCTTATGCGGAATTGCCAACACTTTATGGGCGGATGCTTCAATTGCTCCTGCCTCATGTGTACTGATATGTCCTGTATCTGCAGATACAACTCCTTCGTACTGCTCAAGCAAAGCATCAATAACCGTAGCATTCGTCTGTGTTCCGCCAACTAAAAAATAAATATCTGCCTCTGGACATTCACAGGCTTCCCTGATTTTCTGTTTTGCTGACTCACAATATTGATCTGTCCCATAGCCAGACAGCTTTTCCATGTTAGTTTCTAACAATCGCTGTAAAATCTTTTCATGGGCGCCTTCTGAATAATCGTTTACAAAATCTAGCATTATATGTCTCCTCTAAAAAAAATTATTTTTATTATAGCACAAAATATAACAAAAAAAGTAGAGAAAACACACTTGGTAAAATACATTTTTTTAGAGCGTGTTCGAAAAATGCTTTCTGCAAGATGTGCGTTACAATTTGTGGGAGATTTCGCCTGAATGAGGGCGGCGTAGCGGGCTACGTCAACTGAATGAAGGCAAAATATACCGCAAATTGGGGCGTACAGATTGTAGGAATGATTTTTCAAACACGCTCTAGCGCTTCCCCATTATTTTCTTTTGTTTATAATAACTCCAGCAACGTATTATATACTTTCTCATTTTTCTTTACTACCAAAGCTATACTTTCCTTTGCATGATTCAACCTGTGAAAAATCTTTCTTACATACGAACTTCCATTTTTCATAAAACAGGCTGCCCTTAGATATCCTTCTTCATCATAATAATACCGCTCATCAAGAAGAAGA
The DNA here is from genome assembly GCF_009697165.1 of Anaerobutyricum soehngenii. NCBI lineage: Bacteria > Bacillati > Bacillota > Clostridia > Lachnospirales > Lachnospiraceae > Anaerobutyricum > Anaerobutyricum soehngenii. The sequence goes on from NZ_VULP01000017.1 coordinate 27,806, forward strand.
ACTATTTTATCCATATCTCTGACCGCCTGCATTTTTAAATCTGCCTGTGCTTCCTGCCTCTCTGATTCTTCTATTTCAATCCACTGATATCCCTGCTTTATATAATCACTTAGCAAATTCTCTGCCTCAACATCATCATTGGCATATACTACAAAAATGTGCGGATATCCCCTCGAATTCATTCTTGGCGGCAAATGCATCATATTCTGAATAAATGTAGAAAGTTCCGCATTCGTCCGAATACGATTTGTCAATCGAAACACCTTAATATCTGTCTGATTTTCCAACTTTTTTATATTCCCTTTATCCATTTCTTCTGATGAGATAACATCTTCAGAATCGCTGGAAAATATCACAGGCTGCTCTTTGCTTAACTCTAACAATCTCTCTATCTTATCTTTGGAAAGCAAATGTGCCTCATCAACTAAAATCCCTCTATATTTTTCAAGCGGTATTTGTGTTCCGGCTTTTCTTTCTTCGCAATTGAATTGCTTCTTCTGATCATAATCTCGGCTGCTATCCGGTCCTTTATCCTGCCCGCTATTCTGACTGCCACTTTTCTTCTCGATGCGAATCTGCTCATCTGCCAAAAAATCAATTCTTTGCAAGCGCTCATGTAATATTCTCCACTTTTCTCCATTCTCTTCGCAATGTACCATACAGATTCGATGGCGAACAGACAGCTTCATAGCAATATCATAAAGAAGCAAGGTTTTTCCTGTTCCTGGAATTCCACTAAACCAAAAACAGCCTGATCGCTTTGCATAAATATCTCTTAAAATCTTTTTCTCAATATCTCTTTGCTGAGAAGTCAGGAAATATTCCTTTTTTAAAAAACGGACAGGGTCTGTTATCGGTGAAATCAAATATAACTCCGCCCGAAATAAATCTTCGATATTTCCTTCATAATTCATACCTTCTTTTTGTAAATCCTCACATAATCTTTCCCAGTCTGCATCCACGATATGATCATGATGTGTCAGACGAACCAGCCTGTTCTGGCTGCTAATATAAGTATAAGATTGAATTGGTCTTCCTAAAACAGATAAATAATAGCGATTCTGAATCAGCTGCTTACGAATTGCCTGATCCGAAACCACCCCACTCTTTAACTCAATATTTACGATATAATTGTCCTTAATCTGAAGAAGATCAAACTCTTTTCCCAATCTTGGAATTTGGAAAGAATAGAAAAAACGGAGGGAATATACTTCCTGCATATACATTTCCAACTGAGCTGCCAATGCTCTCATACTCCCCCATTCCCAGGTACGTATTTTTAAAGGAAACTTCCTTCCAGATAACTGCCTTTCCAGTTTTGATATATGCTCTATACTCTGATTTCTTGTAAGTGTATAAATTGATAGTGATTTCACTTTGTCACCTCGAATGGAATCATTACTTTATTTTTAATGTTCTAAGATACATTTTCTGCTCCGGTGTTATCCGATAACTCTCAATCGCTTTTTGAATTGTTTTATTATGTGTCCAGACATCCAGCTTTTTATCCTCTATAAATGGAAGAATGTTCTCATATTGTTTTGCAAGTGCCGTAGCAAAATACCATGCCCGCATCATATTCACATAATACTCTTTCGAACAAATCTGCATCACCTTTTCCGGATACTCCATCTGAAAATTTTCATCCAGATAATATCGCATCAACATACCAATTCCAAATCGTATCGTATATGTATACTGTGATTGTATCCAGCGATACACCTCTTTTATAAATACATCAAGATGCTTTTTTACCGTACGAACAGCAAGCAAATCACAGGTTGCCCAATTATCTATAAAAGGCAGAAATCGTTCCAGCTCCTGTAGACACTTTTCGTAATCCTTTATCTGCTCTAGTAAAAGACCATGCAGATTATTTTCTTCATAATACGAATGTGGAAGCACCTGCAAAAACAGCTTTGCCTCTTTAGTTTTACCAAACTCCTTTGCAAATGAACGAAGTACAGGAATCCGAACTCCGATAATCTTCTCCTTATTCACCGTCGGCATAAGCTTCGCATGAAAATCCCGATACTTTATATCCTGAAGTTCAAAAAGTTTTGACTGTATATCTTTTACTATGTTTTTCTGGTTCATGATTTTCCTTTCTGACGCTATATATTTATGGTACTGCCAAAATTCAAGTCGAGCATTAACTTTTTACAGTTCCGGATTTTCTAACAAATCTTCGATACTGCATCCTAATACTCTTGAAAGTTTGTAAAGGGTTCTCGCCTGTGCTTTATCAATATTATTTACTTTTTGCTCATACATTTGTATCGAACGAAGTTTTACACCTGAAAGTGCTGCAAGTTCTACTTGAGATATGCCACGATTTTCACGAATTGTTTTTAAATGAATTTCCTGTGTTACACTCATATATTTTTTATTCATATCTTCAATGAAATGCCCTATATCCATTTCATGATATACGCTATACATTGTAACAATTTCTGAAAGAGGTATTCTTGAAAAAATATCTTTGAATCGTCTACAGGTAGCCCACTGATACTCTGCCAAAGCCCAACCAGCCCAATAGACTTCAGAACGTTCCTCAGAAAATATTTTTTCTGGAAATTTGTAATTCGTATAAGCATACATAATGATTTCCTGAGCCAGTTCTATCCCAGATATTCCTGAAACAATCGCTGGATTTCCACGCTCAAATTTGTCTGCATATCCAGATTGAACAAACAGCCTTGAAAATATATCTGCATTAAAACGACAATTGCTAATCGCATAATCAAAACATTCAGCCAGATTTTGCTTCGCATCATATAGATAAGATTCGCTGTATGCGTGAATCATTGTCCTTCATCTCCTCTCTGAGAATATCCAAAACAAAAATATCATTTTTATAAGAATGTCTGTTACGAATTTCTTTTCGATACGTTTCTCTCGCATTAGAATCCCTTGCATTGAACTACCATGCCTTAACTATCTACGATAGTTACGACATAGATTCGGTCTGAAAAGAAAATTGCAGGGCAATCTTTTTTCAGAGAGAACCCCCGGCTTTACAATCTACGGGGTATACAAGATTTAGCTCGTGTCTATGGGTCCAGACCAACCATCACCAACTTTAACAGGTGTGCCTGTTTTGGCATGGGTCAGGCTTTCCGGCTCTGCAGCATCTGCTTCCTCCTGTTGGGAGCCTGCCGCATCCATCCGTTTCCCGCCAGTCCCCTAACCTTGGGGAAAAACGAGAGAGCGGTACAGCAGGCTCCATGTTTTCAGTGACATATATAAGTGAACAGTTACAAAGTTTTATTGCATGGAATAGGATTCTTTCCACAAGGAATAGTTTTCGTTATAGTTATGTACATTGGCATCAAATTGTTTCCATTTATCCCATACAGGCAGATTCTTCCGAAAGTAGGAAGGACCTGCCTTTTTTGCATGGGTAAAGACGATTCTCCAGCGGTTTTTCTGTGTCTTTGGCACAAGACAGTTGAGGTAAGATGGTAGTTTTTCTAAAAATCCCATCCCCCTGCGCCCGATTACATAAGCTGCGGCACAATGGATAGACAGATTCTTTAGTTTCATGTATTTTACTTTAGCGATAAGGCTGGTATACGCCGGGTTTACTTTAAGTACAGCGGTATCTTCCCGGAATGCCCTTGCCTCCACCATAGCGATCGCCTTACTGTAGGTAAGGGCGGAAAGCTTCCGGTTCTGCCTCTTTTCCCGGTATTCCATCTGTGCCTTCTTCCTTACAAAATCAAGGTCTTCCCGGACGATTGGTTTCTTCCTGTCTACAGCAATGGATACCAGCTTCTTTACTGCCACGCCTAAGATTTCTTTTGCATGACCGGACGACAGCCCGTCCAGTGTAAACGGGATCACCCCTGCTTTGATGAGGTTTCCATCTGACGAAACATCTGCCCATGCGATATGGTCATAATTAAAGTCGTAAGCAAGGACTCCATCGGATGTACTATAGTTAAGATAGTCTTTTTTCACCGTCAGGGCTGCCTTAAAGATAAGATATTCCCTGCCGTTCCCGTCTTTCTTGCGCTCCATCATATAGCCAACAGAGCCTTTCCGTTCTTTAAGGTACTGTGCCAGTTCTTCTCCACGGTAAGGAAAATGAACTTCATGGAACAGGATCTTCTCTCCATTGATCATTGTTACTTCCAGAGTGTGCCCCTCTGCATCATATTTACAGAGGTAATTCCCATCTGGGGAAACAGCACGACCGGAGAAGTTTACGATACGGTTTCTTGCAAAGTCACGCTCCTGGTGCCATGCCCTTAATTCTTTTCCCGTAAGGGAAAGGGTATCTTTCTTCTTGTACTGTTTCTTAGAACCGAATGTGATGCGGGAGGGAATCCTGCCAGCTTTTTCATCTGTCCGGCGGATCTTGTCTTCGATCTGTGCGATACGGGCTTTTGTCTGCCGGATCCGTTTCTCCAGTTCCCGTTCATAGACAAAAGGCTCCGCTTCTACGAGTTGGTTCTTTTTTCCACGATAGAAAAGTTTTCCGCTAGAATAAGTGAATCCCTGCTTTTGTACAGACGGGGCTTTTGGCTCTGTTCCTTTCCCAGCAAGATACCGCCCAAAGGCGTTCAGCCAGTCTTTCCCTGCCTGCATCCGCACAAGGCGTTCTTTTAAGGAATCTGCTTTCTCCCGGCGGTTCTCCTGCCGCTGCATCCGTTCCTGCTCCGCAAGCTTTAATAATTCCTTCTGGGATTTCCTCATTCCATTGACAGAAGAAAACAAGGATGTGACATAATAATCAGACAGCTTTCCTCCGTACAAGACACGGTAATGTTCTTTGAGAAGAGCAGTCTCTGTCTTGCCATCTACGGCAAAAGGAATCCCCAGATATTTTTCATTATAAGACTGGTTATAGTACCATTCCTTCATGCGGTTATACCGGAGAAAAGTCAGCCGGACCATATCCTGCTCTACAGAAGATAATTCATCCATATATATCCTTGCAGATGGGATTGTGAATGTACTTTTATACTCCATAGTCTTACTCCTTTCCAGTTAACCATACGATTGTAAATATGCTTTATTTATGCTATAATTATAGCACAAAACAGATAACTTATCAACATCAATAGAACATATTTTCGTGGAAGGGGATCAAGGATCATGAAGATCAGAAGAGAACGCCACCGTGTATGGAGTTTATCCTATCACGCTGTTTTTGTTGTAAAATACCGTAAGCCGTGCATTACAGATGAAATCGCAGATTTTTTGTTAGACGAGATGCGTCATCTCCTGGAAGGATGGGGCGGAGAACTTATCGAGGGAAAAGCAGACAGGGATCATCTGCACCTGCTGTTCAGCCTGCCACCGGATAAGGAGCTGGCAAGATATATCGGACTGATGAAACAGGTCAGTGCAAGACAGGTACGTAAGAAATATAAGGAGCAACTTAAAGAATATCTGTGGGGAGATTCTTTTTGGACAGACAGCTATTATCTTGGCAGTACTGGAGGAGCAAATCTGGAAGTAATCGAAGAGTATATCAAGAAGCAGGGACAGCCTAAGAGGAAGTATGTCCGCAAGAGTGAGCTGTCTTAACACCAACTGGACGATTCATCCCAGCCTTAGCATAGTTACCGACTGGGTCTTCTCGTCCATAAAAGATAAACTGTTTTGTCTGCAAAATCAGCCCCTTTAAATTTTCCCATGTATGCCGCCTCCTTATAAGACATTATATCATTGTAATGATAGTACATCAACAAAAAATCAATGCTTTCTGTAAGATGTGCGTTACAATTTGCGGGAGATTTCGCCTGAATGAGGGCGGCGTAGTGGGCTACGTCAACTAAATGAAGGCAAAATATACCGCAAATTGAGACGTGCAGGTTGCAGGAATGATTTTACAAACATGCTCTAATGTAAGAATACCGTAAACAAACCGTTATTTCTCTATCATACATTAAACACATTTTTCCAATAGAATGATAAATGATATGAGGAGGAATACTAAACTTATGAATGAAAAAGAATATTATAATTTAATTAAACCATATGAAGATGCCATGCAGATGCTTTTAAGCCGTCTTGATACATTAAATCACACTTTATACGAATCGTCGGCTACACATCCTGTTCCTATTCACAATATCCAGAGCCGCATTAAATCGAAAAAGAGTATTGAAGATAAACTGATTAAAAAGGAGAAAAAGCCCTCTATGACAAATGCGAAAAACTTTCTTATGGACATCGCCGGTGCAAGAGTTATCTGCTATTTTGTCAATGACATATATAACCTAATCGAAATTTTAAAAAGCCAGACCGATTTAATCGTCATGAAAGAACGGGACTATATTGCTGGGCCTAAACCGAATGGATAGTATCAGTTAGTGCTATAAAAAGTCTTTCTTTATTCTATTGATCCTATATCATCAGTATCACAATATTTTCTCATTCTATATTCGAGCATATCTAATTCTTCATCTGATCTTTTTATACTATTTCGAAGTTCTTCTCTTACTGCACTTTCAATCTTTGCCTGTTCAATGATTGTTTGCTGTTTTTTCACAATTTCTGATAACAATCCCGTTACATCACATAATCGCGATATTATTTCAAGCAAACTCATTCTACATCACCATTGGAGTATTTCTCTCCTGTGATATATTTATATTCATCCGCCGAAATACTGCCTTTTGTGACACGCTCTGCAATCTGTTCTTTTGTAAGCGTTCCTTTTTTATACATTCTTTTGAGACTCTCAACAAGCATTTTCATACTAAATCAACCCCTCCTCAATTAACTGCTGTGTGTATTCATCAATGACCGCATCTCGCTGAAACTGTGTCACAGATTCAACGATTCCGGATGTATTCTCCTCGACAATAGTTTTCATGAGCGCCATGTTCTCATATTCCTCGACCGTCATTTCTTTTTCGTCATACTGCCATTCTGTTGTCATTTCTCCATTGCTTCCCTCGACTTCTCTTGTCACCTGCTCAATATTCTTACGCAGATACACCGTTAATGGTGATGATGTCCTGTCGATTTCTTCCGGTTTGTCCGGCTGTGTTCCTGTCACCTTTTTCCAGTCTGTCATGTTCATTCTCCTTTCTGCTATGTTTTGAAACTATCTTCTTGAGTTTCTTAACATTGATTTTCGGTTTGATGTAATCAATGTAATAATTGTATGTATCTGTATATTTGAACAATCCCATGTACGACAACATGACTGATGCGTTATACCACGAAATTTTATCCTGCTTTGAAATGTGGTTTGCCTTGCGTCTCGCACTCTCGATGTTTGATTTTCTGATGGTTGTCCGGTCATGGTGAAATTGAAATCCCATAAAATCAAGCATACGTCCCTTTGTGACCTGCTTTCCTTTCTCGTCAAGCACTGGCTTCCCGTCTTTCATCATCGGATATTCAAATCTAAACACCTGCCAATCTTCTTTTATCTCAAGGTCAAGCTTGTCGTTCAAATATATCTCGATTGCCCTGTGCATTTTATGCAGTTTCTTTTTGCTCTTACCCAGTATCACCATGTCGTCCATGTATCGCATGTAATGCTCTGCATGAAGTTTCTCCTTAATGTAGTGGTCAAGTGCTTTTAAATAAAAGTTGCCGAACCATTGTGATGTGAAATATCCCAGTGGGGCACCTTTTCGAATCTGCTCAATAATTATTTTTAATTTCCCAAACATTTCTCCTGTGATACCAATTTCTTTTAGAACCTCCAATGCTCCAAAAATATCGTCAAACGCTATGCATCCGACAAGCCTTTTCGTCTGTTCTGCATTAATTTCAACACCTGCATCCGTCAAACTCTTTGCAACGAGTGCTATTTTGTCATGTTCAATCAGTATGCAGAGTAATCTATAAAACCGTTTATCCCGAATTACTGCTTTGAGTTTTCTCTTGAGGATTCTCCGGTTTATGGATTCAAAGAAATGGTGTACATCCATCTTGAGAACAAAGAACTTTTTCCCGTCGTATGAATCAAGCCATTTCCGCATGTACTTTTTCCCGTAATGAACGCCCCTGTCCGGTATGCTCCCGCAGGAAAATTCATACAATCCATTCATCACAATCGGTTTGAACTGACCTATTGCACAATGATGAATAACCTGCTCATATTTGTAATGTGGTTTCAATATACGGCGTGTTTTCTTGCTGCTGCTCTCGTTGATGATGCTCGGTTTATGATAGTCCGGAATGAACAACTCCTCTGTCAACATCTTTTTCAAGAGTTCTGTGTGTTCATCGAGATTCTCTAATACCTCCCGCACATCATTCCTGTTCTTTTTCTTTTTGGATGCATTTATAAAACGCTGTTTTATGTAGTCGTCTTGCAACATTGGTTCATATAGGTTGTTGTAACTTCTCATATAGTATTTTCTTATCTCCTATCGGTTTTTGTGCGGATGCTTACTCAACCGACCCTATATCCGGAATGATTTTCGCCTTGTGGCGTGGGATATAGGCTGCATTTGATTAAACGCTCCGATATGAGAAGAAATTGGACGCACCGATGTTCCAGTTCGCATTGCCCGCAGAATTGTTCAAATTCAAGTAATCCGCACCGCAATAATCGCCATTGTTACAGTTACCGCCGACAAGGGCGACCGCAGGGAGCAGGAACACCGCCCGACACCGCACCCTATATCCCTATATTCATTTTTCTAAAAACGACCACACCGCCTAACGGCGGGAATAGCGGAGGCGTTCCCCCTCCGTTCCTCCCCCTGCTGCTTACGCAGCGATAGGCTGTTCTAAGAAAACGGACGCACCGAGGTCCCAGTTCGCATAGCCCGCAGAACTGTACAAACTCAAGTAATCCGCACCGCAAGAATCGCCATAGGCACAGTCACCGCCGACATGGGCGACCGCAGTTATTCCGGCGTTCCACCAAAAATAGTCACATGTGTATGTGCTACTGCTGCCTCCGACCGAACTAACAATTCGGCCAAATCGGCTCGACTTTGTGTTTTTCTGCCATCCACTACTATTTCCCGTGAATGTAATTCCAACTTTTTCAAAGCCTTCTCCCGTCAAATTGTATGGTGGTCTCATTTTTGCAAGAATTTCTCCTTTAACCATTAAAAGACCATTAACTCTATCCCAACGGTTGCCCCACCATTTTTCGATATAGAATACTTTAACTTCATGAGTTTCATCACTATATCCAAAAAACTGTCCCTTATCTGCAAGGGTTCCTGTCGGAAGATGTCCATAGTTCTGCGAGGCATCATCAACATATCCCGTTGTCTGTCCCTGTCCAAATGCTGTCTGTGAATTATCTGTCTTTGAAATAATTTTAAGCATACAGTCCAGTAAGTTTCTCTTGCTCCAGGAACCGATACTCCATCCATCTCCATTTGCCTTCGCTCTTGTGATTTCCGTTGTTGTATTTGCACCATACATAAGTGTCTGATTTGCAAGAGATCTAAGTCTTGTACCATCAAACGAGCCGCCGAACATAGGATAATATAATTTATCTGCATGTGAACCATCTTCTCTCACATATGCATCATCATTATATGATTCATCATATTGTGCATTAGAAATAATCATGTACTCATAATTTCCGATTTCAAACTGTGAAAGCCATATCTTGCCCTTATCTCCACTGCCATCAAATACGCTCATTGCATTTCCGCCGTAATCTACGCTTGAAATGTCCGATTCTGTTCCGTCAGCTTTTTTTGTCTGGTTGTTTGGATCTAATTTATAATCTTCCGTTCCATCATACCGAACCATTGCCGGATAATTATTTTTTACAAAAAACACATCCGCCCAATCTCCAAAATCAAATTCTCCAGTTGCATAATTCATGCCCGCCGGGGTTTTACCGACTGCATCGAAAAGATATGTACAGCGTGTTGCCGGGTTACTATCATTTTTATTGATTTTTAATCCATATCGCTTTATATCTTTTACTCTTGTCTCATCTTCTAAGCTCGCCAAAAGTGCATTTGTATTCGCTAATATTTTGTCGGTTGTTTCTTTATCCGCCACTCTTACAATCACATCTCCACTTGCCATTTTTTAAGCCTCCCTTATTGTTAAAATTCCATCTTCTACCGATAAAACGCAACTCTTTTTTGTAACCGTATCTACCATAGTGTTAAGTCCATCTACAATTCCTTCACACGCTGTAGCAGCTGCTGTAGCCGTCTGTGCGGCTGCGTTCGCTGTAGTCGCTGCCTTATTCGCTGCGTTTGAAGATTCTGTCATTGTATTGGAGAATTTATTCACCTTTTCCATGTATCCTTCTATTGTTTTGAGGTCTTCATCATATTTTGCGTTGTTTACAATAATCGGAAGGTCAAAAAATTTGTTTTTACCATCCCCCATTCTAATCAATACTTTTCCTGTTTCTGTCGTCTCAATGCCGATTTCCCTGTCTTTGAGTATCAAGGCATCCTCAACAGCTTTCCAATCTGCGGTCTTGCCGCTGCAAGGTCTGATTGCTGCCATACTATCTCCTTTCCCTTGCGTTTGCAATAATATCACAAAACGTATCGTTTTTGTTGTTTTTTCCTTGTAATTCCATAATGTTGGAATTATTTGCATATTATTATACAGCCAGACTTCTTGACATAGGTGTTCCTCCATCAAAGTCTATGCCTACTTCTTTTGTTCTGATCTGAGGGGTAGCCGCATCAATGGTCACTATTGATATAGCTCTTGATTGAGGGGACTCCCCATCACATTCGATGTATAAGCTTTCGTATAGAGCTTCCGCTCTATTGAAATAATTCTTCACCGATTTCAGAATTTCATTTGCGGACTCTAAAAGTGAATTCTGAATTGTATCATTAATTTCTTTTTTGTCAGCTTCCACTTTTTTTCTAGCTGCCTCTACCGCCTCTTGACTCTGTGTGATCGCCTGCTTTATCTGTATCGCAGAATTCAATGTCGCTTCTAACTGATCCTGATTTTGCAATGCTATTGTTGCTTTTTCTGTTATCGCTTCACATTTATTTGTTGCTTTCTCCGATGCTTCTGATGCTGTATTTACTTTTTTTATAGCTTCTCCACTTGCACTCTCTCTTTTTCTCTCTGCTTGTTCCCTCGATGCTTCCGCTTGCACTCTTAATTTTTCTGCTTGTTCCCTCGATGTTTCCGCTTGCGCTCTTAATTTTTCTGCTTGTTCCCTCGATGTTTCCGACTCTACTCTTGTTGCTTCTGTTTCCTTTAGATTTTCCCACAAGCTTTGCATTTCAAGATACCACTCTTTATCCTCTGGTGGACTTACAAGCTCATGTCCAAGCATTCCGTCTTCTATTTCGAGAATACAGGATAAAGTCTTTAGTACGTAATCATCCCCAACAAATTCCACAGAGAAAATTAGCTCACCCGCTCCCATAACCGCATGCGCTGGAACTACCCAGGTAAAACGAATTTTGTCTTCACCTTTTTTCACATTAATTGGATGGCATATATCAGCATATCCCTGCGGCGCTGAGTATAAAATATTTATCTGTTTATCAGATATATCTATACCATCGTAATAACGGTCCATCTCAAAATTAATACTCTGTGCATTATTCTCTCCAGCAATCAATAGCTGCCCCGTTATTTCCGGTATTGCTTTTTCCTGTCCAATTATAAACACTTGTGGATCGCTATAATTTTCATTAACTTCATATGTATTATTTAATTCAAAATTATCTGACATCGCTTTTCTCCTTATCCGTATTATGCAGTACGAATCCACATATTAACAGCAACAAACAGCGGCTTTACGTCAATAGGTTTTCCCTCTCCCACTGTTCCTGTAGTCCCTGTTGCTTCTCCAGTGGTGCAATTTCCACCATCCCCTGTTTTAGTCGGACCGCCATTTTTAACGTCAATCCAATGGCTATGACTTCCCGCTTCTTGCGTTATTAATCCATCCGTTAATCCATTGTGTGTCGCTTTGCTTCCTTGTCTATGTTGCGAGCCTCCTGATTTCGAATCAGAACGATAATATCCTTTATGCGAATGGCTTCCCCCACTACCACAAGATGCATTATGTGAGTGTTGTGCTATTGTATGTGCGTGAGCAGGAACAGCATGGGTATGTTTTGCTCCCGTATGCGAATGCGCTGGAAGATTTTCTTTCGATAATGTTATCTTTTCCTTTCCTCCTCTGCTTCCTGCTTTATCTGTATTATTAGCAGCTAAAATATATCTTCCTTCTATTTTTTCCCATGTTCCTCCAAATAAAATCGTTGGTGATATATTTCCTATACTCAGATAAACCGCTCCAACAGGATATACTTTATTTAACATTTTACTTGTAATACTATCTAACAAGTCTGGTACCTCAGCTAATGGAGTTAAGACTTCAAATAACTGTTCTACTCCTTCAACCAATATTCCATTCAATTTTATCCTGTATAGTGCATAATCATCTGTGTAATCGCTATTTAAAATATTTCCATTTTGTATCTCCGGGTCTTTCGGATTTTCTGAAGGAGTTCCCTTCACGATCACAAGTGATGCTGTTTCTATTTGTGTTTTTTTGTCTCTCTGATATCTCATAGCAACAATATCATATCGTTTAAGACCATTTTCGCCTGTCTGAATTGTAAGGGTTTCTGCATCCTTGTTTGCTATATTGATATTTCTTCCCTGGTTAACTAAACTTCCGCTTTTTATTTTAATTTCATTATTCGAAATTAATTCATAAGCAAAATTATCCCACATATTTAATACATATTTTCCACTGCCAATCACTCCTGCATTAAAAGCTCCTGTATCCGCAGCGGAAACATGTGGTTTTCCTGCATATCCGGTTACTAAATCAACTGCCATATTTCCCTACCTCATAAGTGATACTTGTATTATTATCTTTTATGCTAATAATTTTCTTTGTCACTTCCTGTACCGTTTCTATTCCGGTTACTTCGTCCATTGCTCCTACCATATCGCCAACATCATAAACTTGTTCTGTTTCTTCCAGGTCAATATCTAAAACGTCTGCATTATAATATTCCTGCATCTTTTCCAGCCCTTTTTCAACTAATGTGGCATAGTAATCTAATACTTGTCTATAATATATTCCAGCTTGCCATGCTGGAGCAAATTGAGCTTCTTCCTTTGCATAGTATCTTCCCGAATTCCATTCAGGAGCTACTTTCTCATTTTTTGTGTAATAAGTATTGTTTATCCACACCGGGGCATTGTCTTCTGTTTTCACATAATAAGTATTACCTGTCCACAATGGGGCGTAATCTGTTGAAATTTCTCTGTAGACCGCTTGTTTATTAAAACTAGGAACGCTAGTCAGTGTTATCTCTGTAAAATACTTATTTTTACGCCATTTGGGAGCGGTCTTTTTTCCTTTTCCAGTTCCTTCAACATTTTTGAATTTCCCATTGCTGTCTTTCATATAATAATTTTTGAATCCTTTTGCCCAGTCAGTTGGTTTTTGGGTTTGCATTTTTTTATGCGGTTTTTGCACGCTGGAAATGCTTCTATATTCATCTTTATTGTATCCATCATTATATCTGTAGAAATATGCGCTATAATAATCGTTCCAATTTTTAGGTTTTTCCTTTTGCCTTACATATTTCTTTTCTACTCGTGGCGAAACTCCCGTATAACCTCCTGTCGCATGTCCATATTCATCCACTTCTTTTTGATAATATTCGTTATATTTTTGATCCCAGTTAGATGGTTTTTTTGCAAGAAGAATATACTGATCTACCCCGGATACCCCAGAATATTTTCCCTCATCATTTTTCTTATAGTAAGCTCCAAAATTTTTTCCCCAGTCAGACGGTCTACTCGTCTGCAAAACATAGGCATCTACTGCTTTTACTCCGGTGTATTCCCCGTCTTCTGTATCTATCATGTAATAGCTATCATAATTTAATGTCCAGTTTTCCGGCTTATTCTCAATTAATTTATATACATCTTTTTTCTCTTTTTCTACAGATTCGTAGGATGTTTTTTCACTTCCATCTTCCTGTAAGTCCGACTTCAAATAAAAATAATCATTGCAATTATCACCCCAGTCTGCTGGTTCTGTATCGAGCATAATATAATTTTTCTTTGCTTCCGCATTTGGATAATCAAGATTTTCTGTAATTTCATTTTCCTGCACAAGTACTTGGTTTCTGTGATCGACAATGTAATCATCGTCTTGCAACGGCTGATCTAGCAACGAATACGGCTGTACGTTTCCATTTTCATCTGCAAACAAATGTATAATTTTCCTGTCTTTCAAGTCACCCTGTCCCATACATATGAGATGATTTACTATGTTATATTTTTTTGTGATTGAAAAATCCACTTGTGAAGTATTAAATTCTTCATCTGTGCTATAATCACAATAAGAAACTGCTTGTAAGTATACATATCCTTTTCTATAGTGCATTTTAAGCTTTGCGTTATTCGCTCGTAACATGCGCCGAATACCTTTATACGCAGATACGTATCTTTCCATTTGGTAATTGTCTATATAGATGTCAGTTTCTTCTTCCTCCACCTTGAATAGATCTCCTGCACCTATTTTCTCAATAATTTCTTTTAGAACTTCATTCGCATTTCCAGCATACGTTGCATAATCCATTCCTTCATCCGGACATATAATCTTTTTATCTAAGATTCCATGCCATGTCCGCCCACAGTATTTTATTTCATCCTTTTCTGTATCTACACCAATTTCATCTATGATTCCGCCATACTCTTCATTTTCAACATAGATAATATAATTATCTTTGCAACAATGATTCGCTCTTGTTATTACACACTCAAAATCATTTTCATCTTCTCCATATGCCAGATCGTACGAGCAACTTTCAAGTATGCCTATGTCTTTTCTTTTTTCATCTGCATAAATTAAATCCATATCGGTTCTCCTCGCTCATCATATATTTTCAAGTCAAAACCTCTTTCCATCGACCAGGAAACCGTATTTTCTCCATCCGGTATTTTTTCAAAAATATTATTATCCCGGTCGCGATAATGAAATATATTTTCTACCTCACCATATCTGGATGTTTTTATAATTTTTCGTGTTTTGGAATCAATTTTTGCATATTCATTTTCCAGTAATGAAATATATATAATATATCTATGTTCATTTATTGTAATCTCTGGATCATCACAAGGACCATATACCGTCATTTCAAAATTCGATTCTGCAATGCTTGTATTTTCGAAGTATATATTCGCTGTACTGGCAATATAATCAAAATCATAATCAAAGCAATAATCTCCGTCTATCTGTGTGCTTTCCATTTCTCTGAAAGAAAAAAATTTTTCCCGTATCCACACCGGCTCTGTGGATACGAATTTTATTTCCTTTTCTACGCACTCAAATAGTTCGTCAAAATCATCATATGATGTTGCATAGCAATTCACGCTTTTATAAAAATCATTCCACCATAGCCGGCCAGGAACATTTTTTCTCACATCATACTCTGTAATTCGGTGTAGTTGCTCTAATATTTTGTTATATTCTTCTTTTGTATCTGCCATTATCGAGAGTGTTAATGAAGTTTCCTGAATTTCTCTATAAAAATTTTTGATTCTTCCTACTCCATTAATATTTGAAATTGTATTATATTTCCATTCACTTTCTATGAGCTTTTCCGGATTCTGTGCATATATGCCATTTGCCATGAGGTTTACTTTTTCACCTTTTGAGTTTTCGTAATATAACTCCATCATAGCCTCCTATATAAACTCTCTTACCATTCTTCCAATCTCTCTTCTATTGAACACTATTACATTATTCATTCCTTGCATTGATTCTTTAAGCACCTGTGCAAGCCTGTCGTAATCTATCTGTGGAATATATCTCGTAAATTCTAACATTGCATCGCTTACAAATTCTCTAAGCCTTTCCAACGGGAGAACTGCTTCATATCCAGCTTCTCCAACTCCCTGTATTCCGGCCGCTCCACCGTTAAGCAGAGTTGGTTTTGTAAAGATTACACCTTCTTTTCTCCATGTAACACTAAAACTCGGTGCGCGTGGTGGCTTGATCGAGAATCCTCCACTGATACTTATATGAGGAACTTTTAAATGTGGCAAAGACCATGAAAAATGAAAATATCCTTTCATTTTATCAATAAGGCTTTTTACTTTAGAAACTGCATCCGTCACCGGAGAAATAATCTTTTTCTTTAAAGAAGAGAATTTTTGTCCTGCTGTGTTGACTGTTTCAGTGAATTTATTCACTACGGCCGTTTTCATCCCGGTAACCGTAGAAACTGCTTTATTTTTTGTTTCAGTAAACTTATTTACCACCGCTGTTCGCATTCCAGTAATTGTGGATGTGGCCTTATTTTTGACTTCGGTATATTTATTTACTACTGATGCCTTCATCCCGGTAACCGTAGAAACTGCTTTATTTTTTGTTTCGGTAAACTTATTTACTACTGCTGTTTTCATCCCAGTAACTGCCGCGGATGCCCTGTTTTTTATTTCAGTGTATTTATTACTCACGCTTGTTACCATGCCTGTAACAGCCGTTCCCACCTTATTTGTCGTATCCGTAAATATCTTCGAGACACTTCCTGGAATTCCTGTTATTGCTGATACTGTACCGTTAAACAATCCCACTGCATCATTTTTTAGTTGCGTAACCGTTTGATTGAATCCATTACGAAACTTTTCCGAATGAGTATATGCAAATGCAAATCCGGCCGCAACGGCTGCAATCAGTGCAATCACAAGTGTTGCCGGTCCACCTATTGCCGCTAATCCTCCACCAAGTAAAGCAAGATTTTTTATCATGCTTGCAATCTTTATTGCTGTCATGGCTCCGCCTATAATTGTTATAGCCGTTCCTATGCCCACAAGAATCGGTTCGATTGTTGGAAGATTTTGATTAACATAGCCTAGAAAGTCTTTTATTACAGGCTCACAGGTATCCACTACAGGAGAAATAATGTCATTTTTTAAAGTTCTGCCTAGTCCTTCTGCGCTGGAAGCTATGTCATCATATGCAGTACTCTTTACATCGTCCATCGCTTTCTTGCTCTTATCAATCTCTCCATTTGTATTCATAAGAGCTTTGACGGCATCTTCGCCCAAATCTTCCCACATGGTTCCCATAATGGCTTGTCCGAGTTGGTAACGTTCCTGTTCATCTTCTGTTTTCATGATTGCTGCAATAACTTCCTGCATTGCCTGTCCAGCTTCTTTACCGCCTTTTCCCATCTTCTTGCTCATCTCATCTGCATTGAATCCGAGTTTTTCCAGAGAATCATGAGCAGTTCCATCTTTCCAGTTGATGTTATATTCCTTTACAGCATCACCTAACTTATCAATAGACCAAGTTCCCTGGTTAGCACCGTTTGCAAGCATGTTAAACATATCATTTGCACTAAATCCGGCGGAAGCAAATTGTACGGAATATTCATTGATCGTATCAAGTAGATCATCATTCTGGTTTAAACCATTCTGTGCGCCCTGTGCGATCAAATTAAAAGCTTCATCAGAAGATATTCCAAATTGGTCCATTAAGGAATTGGCCGCCCGAACCGATTCTGATACATCCATGCCGAATACATCTCGCAACGACAAGGCATTTTCTGTCACTCCTTGCAAAGAATCTTTATCCATGTCCCCCATAATCTGCAATATAGTTGACATAGATTCTCCTACATCGTCCATAGAATCTCCGAAGTTATTGTTGTACACGTCTTTCATAACTTCTTTGTATTTTTGCATCTGCGAATCGGATGCCCCTGTGGCTGCATCTAATTTGTTTAATGCCTGCTCCCCTTCGGTTGCCAGTTCTTTAAATCCTTCCGCTGCACTTTTTAGGGCATCTTTCGCAAAATCTGCAATAATATCTTTCGTGATCGTCCAGCCTTCTCCAGATGCTTGTGCAGAATCTCCTGCTCCTTCTGCTGCATCCCCTAAATCATCCATTGCATTCGCCGCATCTTCTGCCGCTGATTTAGCTGCTGAAAGCTTTGATTGATTTTGATTCAATTCTGTTGAAAGCTGCTGTACAGCATTTTCCAGCTCTTTCACTTCTGGCGATGCTTCTCCATATTCTAAAAAAGCGTTTGATAAATCACTTTTTAGTTTTGTTAGTTCCGCTTCCTGTTGTGAAATTGTTTGTGATAGGCTTTCTAATGCAGTTGATGCTGAATTAGTAGCTTCTTTTTCTGCTTCCATTTCCTGATTGGCGGCTTTTAATTTCACCTGAAAATTATTCTGTGCTGTACTTGCCTGAATTAACTTTCTTTCCAGATTTGCAACTTCCTCTGAATCTTCCCCGAAGATTCTTTTTGCAACTTCAATTTCATTGCTTAACTCATTTTGCTTTATTATCTGTTCGCCTATCTGTGCGGTAAGAATATTGCATTTCTGCTCCATATACTCCATCTTATCGCCGCCATTTTTGAATACAGCTTCATTGAGTTTTGCTTCTGCATTCAGAGTTTTTAAGCTGCTTTCCGCTTTTTTAAGATTTGTATCAAATTGCTGCGTTTCCGCACTAAATTTTACTTTTGCTTCTTTTTTACTTGTTGCCACTTTCTCATCTCCTGCTCATTTTTTCTCTTTCATAATTGCACCAGGAGTCAAAGGCATTTTTATTTTCTGCTACAGAAATAATAAATGAATAATCCGCTTCCCAAAACAATTTCTCACTCATTCCAAGAATCATAACATAATAGGTGTAATAATCTTCAATATCCTGCAATTTGAATTTTGGTACCGAAACTTTTTTCCCTTTGTTATTTCGTTTAAAAGCATTCTTGAAATCTACTTTTTTTTAGGTCGAATCAACTCCATCGCTGTTTTTGAAATAAGACCGCTATCCGGCTGTAGCTTTTCTAAAAATTCCTCATACGGAATAATTTCTTTTTCTTCCATGAGGCAGGCACACGAATACGCTGTGTATAGGATTGTTGTAGAATCAAATAATTCCTGTATTCCGTTTTCAAGGACGGCGAAATATTTGTCATACTGTTCTTTATTTTTATTTCTTAATTCGTACAGGTAGCGAAAATTCAGTGTCAAATTAAAACTTTCGCCATCAATAGTTTTCATGGTTGTAACTCCACTCTTTATCATCAATTCTTTTTTCATCTTTATTCATCCCCCGTTTCGCTTGCAACTACTACCGTATGTACCAAATCTGGTGTAAACTCTGTCATCCACTTTTCTATCAATTCCCGATCAGCTTTTTCGTCTGCAATCATTTCATACATTCCAATTCCGTAATCATCTGGCATTACGGAAATCTCTAACTCTGTTTCTGCTACTTCTTCTGCGCCGTTTTCGACTTTTCTCGCCATATTGCTCTTGATAATGCAGTTCGGGTAAGCTTTCAGCTTCATAACATCGTCTTCGTCATATACACGCTGTACAATAGACATTTCTTTATGTTTTGAATCTGTTCCGTAAGCATATACTCCCGGTTTTAATCCGCTTAAATCCATGCCATATGCTTCTACGAAAACATCATACGGTATATGCAAAGACTCTTTTAATGTACCTGTTCCTGTACCTTTGCTTTTTGTTTTCTTCACAACTCCCCTGCATTTTTTTGTGATAGTCTTCACTTCCAGTTCTTCTTCTGATGTTCCAACACAAGAAGAAGATACATAGCTGTCTTTTCCTTTAAATTTAATGCCCTGTTCCCGGACTTCAAATTCTGAATATACTCTGTCTGTCATTTCATTCACCACTCTTTCATAATCTTATCCATGCACATATCAATAATCTCTGGAGCTACTTCTTCCGCTCCTCTTACCATGAAGTCTTGCATACCTATATGCTGCCTTGTATTACTTCCATCGTCCGGAAAATACAAATATTGATATTTCGATTTATTTTTTATTGTAACGGACAAATTACCGTTTTCATTCCGAAAAGGTTGTGTCTGTGTAGCTGATACGGCTTTTTTCGCCCATGTGCGGCCTGATGGATGTATCTTTGCTACAATACTCGCCGATACAGGTAAAAGTGTTTCGTTGTGAAATACTTCGTTTATTGCGTTTCTTGCATCATTGCCAAATTGTGCTATTGCTTCGTGCAGTCGTTCGATTTCACTTGTATCTAATGCGAAATTCATCCTACCACCACCTTATATTTTCACTGCTTTACAAAAAATGATTTCCGCTACTTCTATCACAATATTTGTGTTCGGTTTCTTTACATATGAGTAAGAAATATCATTTTGCGCTCTTTTCATTCCTGGAATCTCTTCCATCTTTTTAATGACCTTTTCCTCTATTCCTTCCTCTATGTAATTTTCCCGGACAATCGCAACAGAGTAATACATTGTATCCCCCGTTTTATTCTGTGAGCGTGTCATTTTCTGGCGTGAAAATACAATATAATTCCATTTGCTTCTTTCGTCTGCGAGACCGTAATAGACTGCTTTTTCAACTTCTTTTAGTTTGCTTTCAATTTCATTTAAAATCATTCTCTTTCCCTTATATATTCAAGATAGAAAAATATATTTTCTGCTGTCACATCGTAATAACTAACATCATATATACCGTCCTCTAAAAATGCCTTAAACTTCTTTCTTCTCTTAATGAGTTTACAGTTTGGAGTCTTCACTTTTAAACTAAGAGAAAAGCCTTGCTGCTCTGCAAATTCTAAGTCTTTTTGTCTCTGCGACATTTCTGCATAATTCAGTTTACAAATATACTGCAAATTTGCTTCATTTTCTTTTGCACCGAAACTACTTCTCTTACTCACATCTTCATACAGTTCCAATACTCCATCGTTATACGTCTGCATTTTCCATCCTCTCGACTTCGTGTTTCGCCCTTGTCTGCTGTATTAATTCCCCGTAATTTTCGTAATATGTTTTTAATTCAACATTGTTCCACAGGTACAGGCAAAGAGCGTGATACAAGGTATTCTCCATTCCCGGTTCTGAAAAATCAAAGTTTTTCACACCAAGCTGGTGAGAGATAATGCCTTCTGCGGAAGACATTATCTGTTTTACTTTTTTATCGGTGTCAGAATCTGACCACGTAATATCCAACTGTCGTTTTGTCTGTGCAAACAAAGTCGCATTCATTTTCATTTATCCCTCATTAAACACTTGCTGTTTCTGCCTTGTTAAGAACAGTAATATAAGCTGCTTCTAACTTTGAGATATCGAGAAGAATAGCAACTGTATCATCCCACGCACGACCATTTGCGAACATCTTCACCATATATACCCTGCAATCTTCTAAAAACTGTACAGAGTCATCATATACGACATTTCCCTCTTTTGACGATGCAATCGCCGCAAAGTATTCGGAAGGAATACAAAGAATTGCCTCTCCCTCTGTGAGTTCTGCTGACTGAATCGGTCGTGTTTTAACTGGGAAAATATCCCCCGCATAAGTTCCTGCTGCCGTCAAGATTGTTGTCGCTGGCATAATCTTCTCATAATAATCCACTGGATTACAGATGAGTGCCAGACTATCTTCTTTTAACTGTCTATATGTTCCTGCTTCTGTTTTTACAAGTTTGGAAACTAATTTTCCGTACTGTTCTGGAAGGAAGTTTGTTACTTTAATGGCTGTTTTTTTAGGATAGCCTGTGGATGTATTCACAGATACACCTTTCTTGATATTTCTGTTCAATCCAATCGGTTTGTTAAGTCCATCTCCGGATACAATAGCCGCCTCTAAGCTTACCGCAATCGCTTCCGTTAAAATTGTACGAATGTACTGATCTAAGAAAGTCGGACCATTTGGGAGGTCAAGTAAATCTTTCGGAAGTACTGCAAAACAGGAGAGCTTGCACTGTACAATCTCAATAATTTTGAAGCCGGAACTGATCTGCTGCTTAATTTCCGATGTAATCGTTCCCCATGCTGCTGTCTGTTTCGTGTGATCGTTCAGAATCCATTTCGTGAGATAATTTACATTTGTGAACGTGATTGCATCTAATAGAGGATGCTCATTCGTAAGGTTTCGGTATACATCCTGGATAATCGTTTCTGGGATGCCGCCATCTAAAATGTCTGTGAATGCCTGCTGTGGTGTTGTGCTTTTTGCATTGTCAATCCATGCCTGGTAAAATTTCTTTTCCTGGCTTGTTAATACCCTCTGCCCGCGGCTTGCCAGAATCGCATCATTTCCCATGCTTGCTTCTTCTTTTACCGCTTCAATTACGCTTTCATTAAATAATTCAAATGCCTGATTAATTTCTTTTTCGCTGCCTGTTTTTAACGCTGCCTGCATCGCTGCCGCTGCTTCTCGTACTGCTGGATTTGTAATTGGTGTCATATCTCTCCTCCTATAGAAATTGTTTAAAGAACCCGTCTGCATTTTTATATTTTTTCTGCTGACCTTTTTTCTTTCCCGATAACATATTCACTTCTCTGTGAAATTTTCGCTGCGCTCTCTGCTGTTTTCGGCTTCTGATAAACTCCATTTTCTGTGCCATCTGCATTAGTTCTTTTTCATCGTCCAGATCATTCTCTGGATCATCTTCTGGATCATCTTCTGGATCATCCTCCGGGTCATCTTCTGGATCATCTTCTGGATCATCTTCTGGGTCATCTTCTGGGTCATCTTCTGGATCATCTTCTGGATCATCTTCTGGGTCATCTTCCTGATCATCTTCCGGATCATCTTCTTTCCGTTTGCGGATAACCTCGTCAATAAATCCATATTCCAGACATTCATCCGGTGTAAGGATTGTTTCTGCATCCATCATCTCAATTAATTCATCTTCACTTATGCTATAATTACATGCTTCAAGAAAAATCTGTCTGTTTGACTGCATCAGTTTGTCTAAATCATCTGCATATCTCCTTAGCTGTGATGCGTTACCCGATGCTGTAATCCACATATTATGAATCAATGCCGATGTACCAAGATTCATTGCTTTGTGATCGCACGCCATCAAAATTAGAAATGCAACGCTGTACGCATTCCCATCAACATATCCATTGATTGTCGCCCCATGCCGTTTTAACTGGTTATAGATTCCTACACCTTCCTGTGCATCTCCGCCATTACTATTGATGTATAGATTTATTGTCCCACCAGAAGGGATTTCCTGTAATTTCTTTCTGAAAAACTTTGCAGAAGTTTCGCTTTCGAGCATCGTCCATGTAGACCAGTCGAACCGCCCCTGTGCGGATACGGTATCATAGATATACATATCATATTCATCTTTGCTTTCCTGTCTTGGTGCAACTCTAAACATCATCTTTGGTTTTGTTTCCATCTCCTGTTCCACCTCCATTCTCTTTTAATGCTTCATCTATTGTTTGATAGTTCTTTGTAAGCAAATGCTTTTTACTCCAATCTTCATTTATAGCGTCTTCTCCAGCTCTTTCTCTCACTTCGTCAATAGACATAAAGCTAGATGAAATTAATTTATCTATCTTTTCCGCCATCTTGAACACATCAACATGACCTACTTTGGACGTATCTACTTCATAGTACCTGCCACTCGCCCATGATTCATAACCATACGCTCCTGTGAGTGTCTTTCCGATTTCATCCGCCACAGGGTCTACTGCAAACGTTAGAAATGCATTTACTACTTCCTCCATGTTGTTAATATTCCCGGTCATAAGTGAGTCCGGAATTTTAAAAGCCTTTCCGGTTACTGAAAAGATTTCATCTATCAGTTTCACAATATCGTCACTGTTTTTCTGTGACTGCTTTCTGTCTGCTTCTGTTAGTTCCCGTCCTCTGTACTGTACATATACTTTTGATTCTCCGGACGTATATTTTTTAATTCCCTCCTGCAAGAAATTTTCAAATTCTTCATTGAATCTTTCGTCTCCTGCTTGAATACTATCTACTTTAAAAATATACTTCACCTGGTTTGTGTTCTGGTAAGACTGCAAGGCTGTAGAAATAACATCGTTAAGTTCTCTGTATGCTCCTTCTATGAGTCCTCTCGCCTGTGTTTTTTCTAGTCGAAATAAAAAACACTGTTTTGCACTGAATGTCCTGTTTAATGAATATTCATCCACAACAACCCCATCATAAAGATTTCCCTTAAATGGTCTTTTCTCTCGAATCGAGAATTCATCTGCACAATACAGATTTCTTCTAGATATAAAACATAATGCTCCTTCTGGATTTCGAAACATCCGCTCAACAACTTTATGCCAAAACTGTGAGGCTGACTCGTTCGGGTTCGGTTTTATATTTAACGAATAGTAATCCTCTGTTTTCGTCTGCTTATTATTTTCATAGCAACGTATTTCTGATTGAGAAACTGCATTTGCAATCAAAGAAATCGCTGTGTATATTGCAAGTTCTTTGATGTATATTGATGATGGAAGGTCAACAAATATAACATCTGTACCTTGTCTTGTAATTTGGCTCCTCGGAAAAATTTCTTTTAATTTTTCTACAAATCCCATTTCTGTTTCCTTTCCTATATTGTCAAATTGTCAAAATCACTTTTGCACCCTCTTTTACCGGAATATAATTTACAATTTCATCTTCGCAGATCTGTGCCGCTACTAACGAAAGCCAAGGGTCTGTCTTTCTTGACTTTGCTTCTTGCTTTCCATAAACAAAAGACCCTTGGTCTCTTCCTTTTTGTTTTCCGTACGGAATTAATTTTGCGTTGTTACATGCCCATCTAAGTACTGGATTGTCTCCCCATGCATAATATTGATTTACAAAGCAAGAATCTATTACAGGGACATACTTCATGATATCGCTTCGTGTAATGAGACGTAGGTTTTTATCTTCCGCAGAGAATCCTATTTTCTTTAATGACTCTGCCACGAGAGCGTAACGATAACTGTCCAGGGCTACTTTTTCAATCTGATACTGTTTCCCCGCTTCCTGGATATATTGCGCTACAATCTCTGGCGAAATCTCTACATCATCAACATAAGTGCAATATCCTTTATCTACCCAGCTTTTCCATGGAGCTTTGATTCTCTGTAAATCCTTTGATTTACTGCATATCCAGGAGTGATTAATGTCGTAACGCATCTCATCCCGTTTAAAATGCAGCGTAACCGATACCCAGTCCGAAATCATCGCATAATCAATTCCTGCTACACAGCTCCACCCTGTCAGATCAGGTAATATTTTGTTTGTCGCTGCGATATTTTCCCATGATGTTACTGCAGCATCCTTCACACCACTTGGTCGGTTCATCCTTTTGCTCATGAATGCCGGAAGTCGTTCCGGGTGTGCTTTCCATGTATGATATTCTTTTCTCGTTTCTGCTAACAAATGCGGAAGATACGGAAGGGACGGATTTGCTTTCGTCCAGTTTTCTTCACAGTCTACTTCTTTTTCATCATCTAAGCGAAACAGTACCGGGAGCATCCCTAAATCATCGTTGCCACTGTATAAAATTCCTTCTGCCTGTGCGATCAGATCATCAAGAGGTCCTTCTCGTACATCTCCATTTGTTGTGTAATATCCGGATCGTGGCTCTGCTTTCTTTCCAAGACCAGTTGTGTATACATTGATATTGTCATAATTTTCATATTGATGTACTTCGTTAAACATTACAATCCCCGACCGCAATCCATCTTTTGTTTTATGATTACTTGTACGTCCTCTGATTTTTGCCCGGTTTTTTTTCGACTTTATCGTTTGTTTTGTCCAGTGATAATGCCTTTTTAGTTTTTTTGTCTGTCCCGGCAGTTCGAAGAATCCAACAAGATCTTCTACTGGCCGCATTGCCTGTTCTTCTCCATTCCCGCAAATATCTACATCGTATTCCGTCACTGGATTATAAGGGGATGCAAGACACATCGCCTCGTAAGCTATCACTCCGTCTTTGCCGGCCCCTCGACCAGCCATCAAGAACAAATCCGGCCAGCGTGGCAAATTATCTTTTTCCCAGAACGTGCAGAGATGGAGCAGTGTCACGAAGTTTTCCCATGGAAAAAACTTATACGGAAAATATTTTTGCAGACCTAAATACTTATCTGCCCTTTCGGTATCTATATAGATTTCTTCCATCGCAAAACAATCTTTAATATGCTTAACTAATGCTATCTGGTCTTTGCAGCAGGGGTGTATCTGTTGTTCTACAATGTCTATATATTCCTGTATCGCAGAATGTATCTTACAACTCATCGTCTTCTAAATCATCATCTACATCGGGAGAGATTTCTAATGCTTCAAGTATCTTAAGCATCTGCGTATTTACCTTTAGGAGTTGTTCAACAGAATCATTTTTCTTAAATCCACACTGTCCTCCCCCATTGTCGTATTTAACCCTGACACCCCGTACATTTATGTCTTCCTGTAAGAGCGTTTTAGTAATATATAGGTGCATATAATCGTTTATGAGGTCAACATAATAGCTTTTTTCATTCCCAGAACGCTCCAACTGATTCAATAAATCGGCTTTTAACTGCTTAAATTTCTTCTCTCTTTTAATAGAATCCGCTGTTTTTTCCTTACTTTTTGCCATTATGACCACCACCCCTCACGCGCATTTGCAAAAATTTTAAATTGTCGACCCCGCCCCCTGTTGTATCGTCCCTCCCATGAGGAAGGGGTTTGGGGGTGTGGGGGAGTCATTACCATCGTTCGACCGTCAGCGATTCTGTTTTATGATCCTTTAGCTTCTCTGGATGTTCTAATGCGTGACATATTTTGCATATTGCTACAAGCTGTCTCCTCTTTGTTCCCTGCTCATAATAGTAAGCTGACAAGGCAAGCTCTGGGTAATCCCTTACATGCTTTACATGATGCACTGTATCTGCCGCCCGAATCCTGCCATGTGCTTTACAAAGCTGACATTCATAATGCTGTGATCGAAGCACTGCCGCTCTCAATCTCCGAAATGCCGGAGACTTATAGAACTTCCACATTGCATCCTGCTTTGCGAGTTCTGCTATCCATGTTCTAAGCTTATCCGTTGTGTATTCTCTTTCTAGCTCCTTGCTTACAATCTCTGCATCGTTCATTACTTCTTTACTTTCTTGCATACTGCAAGTGACTTATCTCCAAACTTACCGTTAACAGGCAATCCATATTTTTTCTGTAGCTTCGTTTCTAATGCCGCTGTATCCACTCCGTATTTTCCATCTACTTTGATATCTGCATCCATCACCCAGTTAAGTAGTTTCTGTACTCTCCTGATCTGTGTTGTATAGTCTTTCATTGTTTCGTATCCATCGCCGCACTGATAGTAACCACGTGGTGGTAATGCTGGAAATGTTCCTGGATACTTTGTCTTTTCATTGCTTATCTTCGGGTCAGTGAACCAGCTTTCCGCTTTTGTTCCGGTCAGTCTATTAAGGTCGATCTCACCGCTCATCCCCGGACAGCTTCCTCGTTCTGTGAACTGATGGAAGTCAACGCCTTTATGTGCCGGATACTTCTTACTGTATGTTCCATTGTTCTTTCCATATCTCGCTTCCCACCAGGCACAGTTCTTTGGCCGCTTATCAATAACACTCTTATATCTTGTATACTGTGCATACATGGTGTAGATCATTGACTTATAGCCAAGATTGCTGATGTATTTAAGAGCATCTCTAACACCTGCTACGTTATTCCCTTCCTTACATTCCACATCGAGAATATAACCAACGAAATACTTTCCAACTCTTTCTCTGCACGTTTCCACTAAGAATTTCGCCTGTGCAAGTTCTTTGCCACTGTTCAAATAAGCGTACAGCCAATATGGTTTCTTTCTTTTTTCACATTCCTTTATTACGGTACCTAACAACGGATCAATGAATGTTAATCCCTGTGTTGCTTTCGTGATAATAAACGGACAGGCTTTTATAACTTTATTCCAGTCCGTTACTTTTTCATGATGCGAGATGTCTGGATAATATTTGCTCACGCTTCATCCTCCTGTTCATAATCACTCATCACTTCCGGGATTCCGGCGATTGAAGTAAGAAATGAAGTTACCGCTGCTAATGCTGCCGTTCCTACTACAGCTTTCCAATCTACCGCCGTAATCGTTACTGCTGCCGGAATTAATGCAACTGCAGTCTGTGCCGCTGTCTTTACTGCTCTTTTCGCTGCACCTGCTAACCAGTCTCTTGTGTCAACATTTTTTCTTAATACACTATTTTCAAACATCTTGTCCTCCTACATAAGCCCTATATTCTTTAGAGCATAACCGATAATTCCGCCCACAAACGCTGTAATGCTGCATGTTATAATCTGTCTTAATAGTTCACCATCGCGGCTTTCTAATTCGTTCAATCTTTGTTCCTGCCTATTTTGTGCCTGAACCATATTTTCAATTGATATAGCAAGTTTCTGTATCGAAAGTGCAAGATCTGATATTTGTTTTGTAACTTCATCAAAGCCTTTAAGTCTGTGGTTAATACGATTAAGTTCATCCTCTATTCGTTGTTTGAATTCTTCGTGTTCTTCTCGTCCAATTCCATCCATTAACTTCCCCCTTTCACTGTCACATAGCCAGCCGCTCCAGAAGAACCACAAAAGTAATTATGCTGCTGTGCCGCACCTGCTTTCCCATGCAGGGCTTTCTTTGATACCTGTCCGGCTACTGTTCCGTTGTGAACACCCCCATAGGTAGCAATCTGTAATTTTTTATTTTTATGTCCCAGAAATACTACAGTGTGAATAGGGTCTTTCTGCTCAAACAAAACAACTTTTCCTTGTTTTAATGCCCGGTTAATATTCTGCCTTACCTTCTTGTTGTTCTTACCTGTGTTTGAGTGCCACACCGCAACTTTCTTCCCGGTAATCCCATTAATTACTTTTGCCGCTCCAAACACTGTCACTTTTGAGCCATTATATCCGGCTAAATGCGTGCGACACCATTCGCGAATCTGTTCTGGTGTTTTCCTGATTCCTTGTAACTGTAACGCTACTGAAATCGCTTCTAAGGAACAACCATGACTTCTTACAAAAACAGATTTACTCTGCTTTTTATCCGGTATTTTAATTATTACCGTCTTCTTATCCGGTTTCTGTAAAACAGCTTTGACGGGCCACTTTTTGTTTGTCGTCTTTGCTACTTTTTTTACAATCATCGTGTCTTCCTTTCTGCATACGAATACGAAAAAGACACCCTGCAAGCAGGATGTCTTTTTCACACTTTTTATTTGGGATTATAAGCCAAGCAATAATAATACCTGTATTGGGGAATCAGGTATTATTTTTTTGCTCATTATAAAAATAACATAAATAAAAATAACATTGGATAACATTTTAATTTTTTTTTTGCTTTTTCCTCAATATTTTTCAAAAATCTTGTACAACGCATCTGACACTGTGCCTTTGAATAACTTTTTCCCGTCTCTTTTTCCATCTTTATCGCTACCTTGTACCAGGATAAATTATCTATGTAAAAATACTGGAGCATCATCCTGATCTCTGTAGAACGCACCGTGTCAAGAAATGTATATGCTCTATTTAGTATTATTTCTTTCTCCAGTTTTGTTTCATTCAGTTTATTGATTCTTTCTTCTAACAGTTTTCTTCTTTTTTCGATCGTTGTATCCTGTGTTCCTTCCAGCCTATATAATCGTGTTCCGCCGCTACCACCACGAACGCAATCAGCTACTACTTTTTCTGACAGTTCCGCTATTTCCTGTTCGGTCTTTTCTATTCGCCTTTCGAGGTCTTTTATCAGTACATCAATGTCACCGCATCTTTCAAGGTTCTCTTTCTCTGTCATATCTTCCCTCCCTCTGTGTCAGATTCTGACACCATTAAATAATCAAATGTGTTCATGTTTTTGTGGCGGTCCAAACGGATTTCTCTCCATCTTTACCAGTTCATTATATTTTTCAACATGTTCATCTGGTGTTATTTCGCCATTCATAAGCTGCTGTCCTAATTCTTCAAAATCCAAGGTTAATCTCATCTCAAATTCATGCAGTGAAACCTTCCCTTGTGCAAGCATACGTTCTAATGTTTTGTGTTCTTCACTCATATTATCCCCCTCGCTAGTAAATAACGATAACCCCGGTATTTTACCGAGGTATCGTATCAATGACATATAGCTCCTTCATGGAACCGTTAATAAGTTGCGTGTAATATGTGTAAAACCTTCCTGGAGGTGTGTCCAGCTTATTTTCTGTAATCTTTCTCGTATGCATCTTTTAATTCCTGCACATAATTCATAAGTTCACATTCGTAGCAGTAATTATTCATTTCTTCTTCCTTGTACATGCTATTTTTCGTATTTAATTCTACAGCTTTTCTATTGCTGCATAATTTATCACACACATAGCCGCACAGTTTGTCCGTTGCTTCTTCTATTTCTTTTCTCTTTCGTTCGCTTGGAAGAATCTCCATTTTCTTTTCATCGTGAAGCTCTTGTAATTTTCTTTTTGTCTCTCTGTCTATTCTATCCTGTTCTTCCGAATATCTCTGCTCTTCCGTTTTCTCTGCTTCGGTTTTATTAATGTATCTGTCGCAGGACGTACAGGTGGAAGTTCGGACATTACACTCAAGGTATCTTTTACAGTTATAGCAAAGTGATGTGATGCCTACTGGATGTGGTTCCTCATATTCTTCTGGTTCTTCCTGATCTAATTCTTGATCGTAGTTCACTATCCTTGATTCAGATTTTTCTACCACTTCCTCCGGTTTTTCTTCGGTGTCATAATCTGGCACCGCCTTTTCTTCTAACTTTTCGCTTTTCATCTCTTTAATTTCTTTATGTGATAGTTCCCCATTATCTTTTAATCTCTGTAAAGCTTCTTTTTGCTGTTCTTCACTCATTCCGGAAAGCTCATAAGCTGTTGAAAAGTTTATATTCTCTTTATCTATCTCTTCTTTAAACTCTTTAATAAGATTTTTATTAATCGTTTCCATCTGTGCAATCTTCGTCTTAGAAACATGCAGCATGGATGCAATCACATCTCTAAGTCTTCCTTGACTTAAATCACGTCCATGGATTTTCATTCCATTTTCTTTTAAGTACTCTAATTCTTCTTTTAGTTCTCTTTCTTCCCGAAGCAAGGTAGCAACGCTTTTATTTCTGCTACTATTTGCAATAATCAGCTCTATTTTTTCCTCGTGTTCATTTGCTGGATTCCTAACTTGGCAGGTTACAAGCTCATATTCTGTATAGCCACGTTCTGCGAGTAACTTTAAAGCTCTCCACCGTCTCTCCCCGGAAATTAACTTGTATTCTCCCTCTTCTGACGGTTCATACATAACTGCCAGATTATCAATCAATCCTACTGCTAATATTTCATCTGCTTTCTCTTCTATTCCTTCCTGCGGATAAAAGTTTTTAACGTTCGAATAAATCTTATGAATAGATATATCCTTTGTGCGAAAGCGCGCCTTTGGTGTTGTATCTATTCCCCTTTTGCTATTTTTGTTCAGTGTATCCAGCACTGAAAAACCTGTTGCCATGTCTACCTCCTTTCTTCCTTCGGGATGCTATGCGAAACTTTCTTTTTCTTCTTTGTCTTCCTCAAATCTACCGCCGCAGATGCTGCTGTTATCCCCGTTCGGAATCCTCTCTCATCTTCTACAACAATCATGTGCGGATAAATCTCTTTTACAGTCACCTTTTTCGGTGCTGTTTCCTCTCCTCGCATCTTCGGTCCATCCATGTAATAGACCGCTCCCGGCTTAATACCGAGATCCTTATTCATCTTTTCCATAGAGGACATTTTCTTTCTTCTTTGAACTAACTGCATCTTATTCCTCCTGTAATAATTCCTCAACTACCGCCCTATAGTCTTTCGTTGCAATACCATTCTTCGAAAAGGCCGGAAGTGGTTTCATTGCCATAGATGCCTTTTCTACTACAATCGAACGGCGGACCGATGTTTCGAACATCTCAAAGCCGGACTGCTCTTTCATCCACTGTTCAAACTCCAGGGTTGTTTTATTTTTCTGCCGCATGGTGATAATGCCTTTAATATGCAATTTCTCATTCAATTCGCGGAGATCGTCAAGCTGTTCCTGCAAGTTATATATCGCTTCATTCTCAAAACCGCCTAGCTTCACCGGAGCTATCACCATCTCTGCGGCGATCAGCACGTTGATAACTACCATGTCGAGTAAACGACCACAGTCACAGATACAATAGTCATAGAGGTTATTTACTTCTTTAAGCATTTCTTTTAAACGCTCTATCTGTGTTTTTTCTCTTTCCAGGCGTAAGCTCATATCGGTTTGCATCAAATATCCATTCGCTGTGATAATATCAATATTCTCATATTGTGTCTGCTCAATAAAATGCCAGGTATTATATTCTCCACCGACATATGTATGATTTTCTAATAATCCGGAAAGCCCTTCTCCTTCTGGGTCATACTTTCCATATACCTTTGATGTATCCCCCTGCGGATCTGCATCAATCAAAAGCACCTTTTTCCCCTGTTCCCCCAAAATATAAGCGATGGTGTCCGCACTGGTTGTCTTTGCGATACCGCCTTTTGGTGACATTATTGCTATCGTTCTCATAATCCCTGCTCCCTTCTATGCTCTTTTCTTTTCTCTTTGTTTCTGGAATTTTCTAGCCGCTCTCTTTTCACTTCGGTTATAATGCCTTTTCTGGCGGTATGCCTGCGTGTCTGTAACATTGTCTTCGTTTTTTCGAATCTCGAATGTTATCCCTAATTCTTCCTTTAGTGCCTTCGTCATATCTTCCCAAGTCACATATTCTTCCTGCAGGCATTCTGTTTTTAAATTAAAACGCTGCACGAATCTATCTAAGCGTGTTTTTCCGAAACCAAATTCATCTCTTAGGGTCATCGCTGCCAGAATCCTAACCGTATCAACTATATTTTCTTTGATTCTTCTGATACTTTCATCTATCGCTGACGGGCTCACTCCTACTGGGATTCCTGTTGCTTTACGCATTTCAATATCCTGCTTTAACCCTTCCATTCCTTTTGTCTGTGCGATTCTGTACGCTTGTGCCATGCCTTCTAGTCTTAATCTTTCCTCTTTGCTAATTCTTTCCATCTGCTTATAATCCTCCTTAATCCTTTTGCTTTCGCAACCTCGTATATATGTAATAGCGTGTGTTGAAATCATTGTAATAAACCTTTGCAAATGTGAAATCATATTCCGGGTACCACGCTTCCATCTGTTCTTTGATTGTGTTTTCATTCCGAACCATGTCGTTCACATAGCGTTCTATCTTTCTATAATTTCCACTCTTTGCCTGTGGCCGCTTATTCCTTACCACTTTTACTTCTGGCTGCTTTAATCCCTGTGATGAGTTCCATCGCTTTTCTGAACGAATTCTGTCTTTCTCTTTTACAATATAGTTCGCCATGCCAGAAAGTCCATTCTCATCCTTTTCCAGTCTCCTGATCTGACTACGTTTTCCACATTTCCATGTCTTTTCTACTGTATCCCGGTCAAGTAATCCATCCATAACAACATGGTGATGCCACCTGATCTTAGCATCAGGGTTATATTCCGTTACATAGATATACTTACAATTTGGTAAGCCAAGCTTCTTTCTTCTGTAATTCAGTCTTTTAATAAACCTCTTTACATTCTTTAGTGCTGCATCTATATCCCCATCCGCAGGAAGGTGTTCATCATCGTATGTAAACGTACACCAGAGGTCTTCGTTACCAAAGTTTGCATTGATAAGACGTTCTACTCTCTTTCTTGCATTCTTATCGTTCAGTCTCCCCTGTGCTTCTCTATTACTCTTCTTCACTCTTCCCTCTTCCGGAATATCTTCTTTCTTTCCAAAGATAGGATAGATTTCTACTTCTAACTGTTCCCCTGCTTTAATAGTCTTTAGAGCATAGTTCGTCTTTGTGCGTTTGAATAACTGTTGTGTCATCCATTCTTCCATATCCTCTAAAGATTTATTGTAAGCAGACTCATAGTCATATTCTAAAAGACGCATTCCTCTATTCTTTTTTCTCTTATCCTTCTTTATCTGACACTTACCCATTGCTTTACCTGCTATTATATATTTCGACCACTTGTTACTATGTATTACGAGGACGGCAAATTTGTTAAAATGCTTTAAAAATCAGTTTCTTTCATGGTTTTTATGCTTGCTTTTCTGTGTCAGATTTGATATGATGAAATTGCATTTCATATTTAATTTGACACTAGAGAGCATCCGCTGCTTTTGGATGCTCTCCTTTGTTATGCTATTATGTAATCCAGTCCGGTTTCCGCTGCCTTTTTCCTGGCATAAGCTACCGCTTCCACATAATCTCCATAAAAACACTCTAATTCCATGTTTGTCCATCTGATAATCTTTACTTTATTTTCTTTCTTTTTATCTTGCATTCCTTACGCTGCCGATTCTTCTTTTTTGTTTATCTCGACAGTAACTTTCACGTTTTCCCGCTCCGCTATAATCGAAGCAATCGTTTCATGCAGCCTTTTTATATTTTCTTTACTCATCTAAACGTCCCCCTTCTTCTCTCGTTTCTAAAACCATTACTTCGCCTACTGTTTTATTAAATCCTTTTGTAAATACTTTTAATGCAAGCTTTCCAGCTTCTTTATTATCTTTATACATCGTATCAATTGCATGCCTCACAGCTATTCCAATGTTTGCGAACATCTCCATTCCCATTCCCGCTTCTTTTGACAGATTTATCGCTGTTGCAGTTTCGTAGTTCTGCTCTACTTTTTTGCGGTAATCACCAAAGCCATATCTCCCTGTAAACATTCCGGCTTTTCATTTGGTTTGCTATCATTTACAATTATCGTACTAAACATCGTTCCTCCTACTTTCTTCTTTCCTTTGTTAATAGTTACATCACACTTCTAATCCCTTTGTTTATCAGTTACTCCACTCTGCATTACTACGGGGTTGTGACCGCCTGGCATCCCTGCCGCCTGCATTAGAGTCTCCCGGATGTTCCGGGAGTGTTCTTATTCTTTTATATCAATGATAATCTTGTTGCTATCCGTCCAAAGAAATCCTTTCATTTTGGACAAATAGTATGGGTATATTCTGTCCTTCCACCATTCTCCCTTTGCCAGAATTTTATGCTGTTCGTTTCTGATGGTTAACTCCGTATCGTCTTCAACCATTCTTGAAGCTATTAAATCTATCACTGCCTTTTTCATATCTTTTCATATAACCTCTTTCCAACTTTCTCAACCACTTGTTCTTCGCTATCTTCCGTTATAGAAATCTCGAATATAGGTCGCAGTTCTTCTTTTGCTTCCTCTGGGAAACTTTCTTTCAGGCTCCGTACAATCATAGAAAACTCTAATAACTGGTCCAAAACCGTTTCTTCAAGTTCTACACTCATTGTCCTTGTATCTGCTTTAATCATTATTTTCTTTCCCTCTTTCATCGAGCCATTTGATCCCTACACCATTCCAGTGAATTTTAGGAATCAATACTGTTGATCTGCTTGCTTCTAGTACTTGTTTACCTGTTTCATCTGTCCTGACAACAAAATCTGCCTGACTTCTTAATGCTTCATATGTCATTTTTCAATCCCCTTTTTCTCCTGGGTACTGTAAAGTTTTACAGTCCTATTTTTGTTTAAAACCTTATATTTTCAAGGATTTCATCACTTTTTACGAATAAAAAAGCAATGACCCCCTTTTTCATGTATAATGTAAGTGACCAAACTCAAC